>JABDJB010000108.1 GCA_013003425.1 Gammaproteobacteria bacterium
CCGGGCAGTCCACGTGAGCGTAGTGACGATTGTCACTCTCATACTCCACGTGCGCCGTCGCAATCGTGATACCACGCTCGCGCTCTTCCGGCGCATTATCAATCTGGTCGAACGCCTTAGCCTCGCCGCCAAACTTCGTCGATAACACCTTCGTCATCGCCGCCGTCAGCGTCGTCTTTCCATGGTCAACGTGGCCTATCGTACCTACGTTTACATGCGGCTTTGTACGCTCGAACTTTTCCTTTGACACGGTAGTTTCCCCTTAAAACTATTAGATCAGGATGCTTTCTTGATAACAGCCTCGGCCACGTTATTGGGCACTTCGGCGTAGCGATGGAATTCCATTGAGTACGTCGCCCGGCCCTGGCTCATCGAGCGCAGGTCGGTCGCATAACCAAACATTTCTGACAGCGGCACCTGCGCGCGGATAACTTTTCCGGCTGGCGCATCGTCCATTCCTTCGGTGATACCGCGACGACGGTTGAGGTCGCCCATAACGTCACCCATGTAATCCTCGGGCGTGACTACTTCAACCTTCATCATCGGCTCGAGCAGCACCGGGCTGGCCTTGAGCGCACCGTCCCTGAATGCCATGGAGCCGGCAATCTTGAACGCCACTTCGCTCGAGTCAACTTCATGATAAGAGCCGTCGAACAGCGTCACCTTGACGTCGACCACCGGGTAGCCGGCTAGCACGCCGTTCTGCATCTGTTCCACGATGCCTTTCGACACCGGGTTGATATATTCCTTCGGAATCGCGCCACCGACGATGTTGTTCTCGAATTCAAACCCCGCGCCGGCTTCGTTCGGCTCGATTTTGACCACCACGTGGCCGTACTGACCGCGACCACCGGACTGGCGTACAAACTTGCCTTCCTGTTTTTCGATGGTCTTGCGAATCGTCTCGCGATAAGCCACCTGCGGCTTACCCACATTGGCTTCGACTTTGAATTCGCGCTTCATGCGATCGACGATGATGTCCAGGTGCAGCTCGCCCATACCGGAAATAATCGTCTGACCTGATTCCTCGTCGGTCTCGACGCGGAACGATGGATCCTCTTTTGCCAGCTTCGACAGGGCCACGCCCATCTTTTCCTGGTCGACCTTTGTCTTTGGCTCCACCGCGACGGCAATAACCGGCTCGGGAAACTCCATCCGTTCCAGCGTGATGACGTCTTTCAGCTCGCACAGCGTGTCGCCGGTAGTGACGTCCTTCAGACCAACGGCCGAAGCAATATCGCCGGCACGAACTTCTTTCAGTTCCTCGCGGTCGTTGGCGTGCATCTGCAGGATGCGCCCAATACGCTCTTTCTTGCTCTTGACCGGGTTGAACACGGTATCGCCGCTTTTCAGCACGCCCGAATAGACGCGGAAAAATGTCAGCGTACCGACAAACGGGTCGGTCGCAATCTTGAATGCGAGCGCCGAGAACGGTGCGTCGTCTTGCGACTCACGTATGCCACCTGACTCGTCCGGCAGGATGCCGGTAATCGGCGGAACATCTATAGGCGACGGCATGTACTCAATGATGCCGTCAAGCATGGCCTGAACGCCCTTGTTCTTGAATGCCGAGCCACAGAACGTCGGCACGATTTCATTGGCCAGGCAACGCAGGCGCACGCCCTCGCGAATTTCATCCTCACCAAGCTCGCCCTCTTCGAGATATTTCTCCATCAGGGTTTCGTTGGCTTCGGCGGCGGCCTCAACCAGCTTTTCATGCCACTCGTTACACAGGTCCTGCATATCGGCGGGAATATCGCGTGCGTCGTAGCTCATACCCTGGGTGCTGTCGTCCCAGTAAATGGCCTTCATGCGCACCAGGTCTACAACGCCCTCGAAATTTTCTTCGGCACCGATCGGCAACTGCAGCGGCACCGGGTTGCCGCCGAGGCGGCTCTTGATCTGTTCCACCACGCGCAGGAAGTTGGCGCCGGCACGGTCCATCTTGTTGACGAACGCCATCCGCGGCACCTTGTACTTGTTAGCCTGGCGCCACACGGTTTCGGACTGGGGCTCGACGCCACCTACCGAGCAAAAGACAGCAACCGCGCCGTCGAGCACGCGTAGCGAGCGTTCCACTTCGATGGTGAAGTCGACGTGCCCCGGCGTATCGATGATGTTGACCCGATGCTCGGGGAACTGCTGGTCCATGCCTGACCAGAAGGTGGTAGTGGCAGCAGAGGTAATAGTAATGCCTCGCTCCTGCTCCTGCTCCATCCAGTCCATCACGGCAGCACCATCGTGCACCTCGCCGATCTTGTGCGAGACGCCTGTGTAAAACAGGACTCGTTCGGTCGTCGTCGTCTTGCCGGCATCGATGTGAGCCATGATGCCGATGTTGCGATAACGCTCGATTGGGGTGCTGCGTGGCACGTTCGTATCCTCTGTACTGGTCCGTTACCAGCGGTAGTGTGAAAAGGCCTTGTTAGCTTCGGCCATTCGATGGGTGTCCTCGCGCTTCTTCACCGCGGTACCGCGATTTTCAGAAGCATCGAGCAGTTCGCCGGCCAGCCGCTGCGCCATCGACTTTTCGCTGCGATGACGGGCTGCGTCGATCATCCAACGCATCGCCAGCGTCTGGCGCCGCGTCGGGCGTACCTCGACAGGCACCTGGTATGTGGCGCCACCTACACGTCGGGATTTCACCTCGACGGCCGGCTTCACGTTTTCCAGCGCGGTCTCGAGAACTTCCAGTGCCCGGTCATCCTGTGCGCCGGTGCGCTCCGTAATGCTGTCCAGTGCGCCGTAAACAATACGCTCAGCGACCGACTTCTTGCCGCTCTCCATAACCATATTGATAAATTTGGCCAGCATTTCACTCTTGAACTTGGGGTCCGGAAGAATGATTCGCTTCGGTGCCTGTGTGCGTCGTGACATTGTTCTTCCTCTTACTTAGGCCGCTTGGCGCCATATTTGGAGCGTCCCTGGCGTCGCTCGGTAACCCCGGCACAGTCGAGCGTGCCGCGAACGGTGTGATAACGCACACCAGGCAAATCCTTCACTCGTCCGCCACGAATCAGCACTACCGAGTGCTCCTGCAGGTTATGGCCTTCGCCACCGATGTAGCTGGTCACTTCGAAACCGTTGGTGAGCCGCACACGCGCGACCTTGCGCAACGCCGAGTTGGGCTTCTTCGGCGTGGTGGTGTACACACGCGTGCACACGCCACGTTTTTGTGGACTGCTCTGCAGCGCCGGGACGTTCGTCTTCGCCCGCTTAGTGCGCCGCGGTTTTCTTACCAGCTGGTTTACTGTCGACATTCGCTCACCAAAAAAGCCCCAGAATCTTCGGGGCAGACATGCACAAACAGCAGGCCCACCAAGGTTGGCCTGCTGCAAAAGGGCGCAAATGATATTGGGCAGCGGCGAGCCCTGTCAAGACAAAATGCCGCAACGCAAAACCGGCCCCTGCGGACCGGTTTGCAGCACCCGCCCGGAAACCCCGGAAGCGGGCAGCAGGACCCGGAATTCCGGGCCCGCCAGAGGCTATTCGGCGACTGCCTCGCCGGCCCCTTCGTCACCACCCTCGGCCACCGCCGGAGTCTCGTCTGCTGCTGCTTCGACAGCCTCAGCGGCATCCGCTTCTGTATCCCCGGGTACGGCCTCCTCGAGCTCCTCGGCTGCCTCGGCCTTGCCCGGCATGGCAGCCAGCAGGGCCTCCATGGTCCCGGCCTTGCGCGCGGCACGCCGCTCGGCATGGTGGGCAAAACCGGTTCCAGCCGGGATCAGGCGCCCGACGATGACATTTTCCTTCAATCCGCGCAGATCGTCCCGCAATCCACGCACGGCCGCTTCGGTCAGCACGCGGGTGGTTTCCTGGAACGAGGCGGCCGAGATGAACGATTCTGTCGCCAGCGAGGCCTTGGTGATACCCAGCAGTACCGGGTCGAAAGTGCACGGCTCCTTGCTTTGCGCAACCAGCGCATCGTTGACGTCCAGTGCCCGCGCGCGATCGAGCTGTTCGCCACGCAGGAAGCGGGTGTCGCCCGGAGTGGCCACTTCGACCTTGCGCAGCATCTGGCGAATGATGACCTCGATGTGCTTGTCGTTGATGCGCACACCCTGAAGGCGGTACACATCCTGGATTTCGCGCACCAGGTAATCGGCCAGCTCCTCCACGCCCTGCAGTCGCAGGATGTCATGCGGGTTGCGCTCGCCGTCCGCGATAATTTCACCACGCTCGACATGCTCACCTTCAAATACGTGCAGGTGGCGCCATTTCGGTATCAGGTCCTCACGGGCGTTGCCATCCGGGTCGGTTATGACCAGACGGCGCTTGCCCTTGGTTTCCTTGCCAAAGCTGACCGTACCGGTTGCCTCTGCCAGCACCGCCGACTCTTTCGGCTTGCGCGCCTCGAACAGGTCAGCAACACGCGGCAAACCACCGGTAATGTCGCGAGTCTTTGACGACTCCTGCGGAATACGCGCGATGACGTCACCGACGTTGACCGCATTAGTGTCTTCCATAGACAGGATAGCCCCGGCCGGTAGTGCGTACACCGCCGGAATTTCGGTGCCGGCGAAGAACAATTCCTCGCCCTTCTTGTCGAGCAGACGCACCTTTGGCTGCAGGTCCTTGCCTGCGCTGCCGCGCTGCTTCGGATCGGTAATTACAATGCTCGACAGGCCGGTGATGTCATCGGTCTGGCGGTTGAACGTGATCCCATCGACAAACTCTTCAAACTTGACGATGCCGGCCACTTCGGTAACGACCGGATGGGTATGCGGGTCCCAGTTGGCGACAATCTGGCCGGCGGCGACCTTGTCACCGTCGCGCACCGAGATCGTGGCGCCATAAGGAACCTTGTATCGCTCACGCTCGCGACCATGAGTGTCGACCACAGCCAGTTCGCCGGAGCGTGACACTGCAACCAGCAGCTTCTTGCGGTTTTCGACCGTCTTGATGTTGTGCAGGCGGACCTCACCATCGGACTGGATTTCGATACTGTTGACCGCTGCAGCACGCGAAGCGGCACCACCGATATGGAACGTACGCATGGTCAGCTGCGTGCCGGGTTCGCCAATCGACTGCGCGGCAATAACGCCAACCGCCTCGCCGATATTGACCGAGCTGCCTCGCGCCAGGTCACGGCCGTAGCACAACCCGCACACGCCATAACGCGTATCACAGGTAATTGGCGAGCGCGCCATGATGCGATCGACGCTGGCATCCTCGAGCTTCTGCACCATGTGCTCGTCAAGCAGCGTCCCGGCATCGATGATGACCTTGCCATCCGGCGTGGTGACAGGCTCAGCCGTTACCCGCCCCAGCACTCGTTCGCCAAGCGGTTCGACAATATCTCCGCCTTCGACGATCGGCATCATCAACAGGCCGTTCGGCGTACCGCAATCCTCGTCAGTTACGACCAGATCCTGCGCGACATCAACCAGGCGGCGCGTGAGGTAACCGGAGTTAGCGGTCTTCAGCGCCGTATCGGCCAGACCCTTGCGCGCGCCGTGCGTCGAGATGAAGTACTGCAGTACGTTCAGGCCTTCGCGAAAGTTTGCGGTAATGGGGGTCTCGATAATCGAGCCGTCCGGCTTGGCCATCAGGCCACGCATTCCCGCCAGCTGGCGGATCTGGGCGGCGGAGCCTCGGGCGCCGGAGTCGGCCATCATGTAAATAGAGTTGAACGACGCCTGCGATTCCTCTTTGCCGTCCGCGTTCTGCACCACCTCGGTGCCAAGCTTGTCCATCATCGCCTTGGCGACCTGGTCGTTTGTACGCGACCAGATATCGACCACCTTGTTGTAGCGCTCGCCATCGGTCACCAGACCGGAGGAATACTGCTGCTCAATGTCGCGCACCTCGTCCTCGGCACCACTGAGAATGTCGTTCTTCTCGGCCGGCACAACCATGTCGTCGACACCGATCGACATACCGCCCTTGGTAGCGAAATGGAAGCCGGTGTACATCAGCCGGTCAGCAAAGACCACGGTCTTTTTCAGGCCGACGCGACGGTAGCAGGCATTGATGATCCCGGAGATGGCTTTCTTGTTCATCTCGCGGTTAACAAGTTGGAACGGCAGGCCGTCCGGCACCACATCGAACAGCAGCGCCCGACCAACCGTGGTATCGACGACGCTGGATGACTCGTTGCCTTCCTTGTCACGCTCAACAATACGCACCTTGACCCGCGCCTGCAGCGCGGCCTCGCGGTTCTCGTAAGCACGATGCGCCTCGCGTATGTCGGCGAACATCATGCCCTCACCCGGCGCATTGATGCGCTCGCGGGTCATGTAATAAAGACCCAGCACCACGTCCTGCGATGGCACGATAATCGGATCGCCATTGGCCGGCGACAGGATGTTGTTCGAGGACATCATCAGTGCGCGGGCCTCGAGCTGCGCTTCGAGCGACAGCGGCACGTGCACCGCCATCTGGTCACCATCGAAGTCGGCGTTGAACGCAGTACAAACCAGCGGATGCAGCTGGATTGCCTTGCCCTCGATCAGCACCGGCTCGAAAGCCTGGATACCGAGGCGATGCAGGGTCGGCGCTCGGTTGAGCATCACCGGATGCTCGCGGATGACTTCTTCGAGGATGTCCCAGACTTCGGGACCCTCACGCTCGACCAGTCGCTTGGCGGCCTTGATGGTGGCTGCTTCGCCACGCATCTGCAGCTTGGAGAAGATGAACGGCTTGAACAGCTCCAGCGCCATCTTTTTTGGCAGACCGCACTGGTGCAGCTTGAGCGTGGGACCGACCACGATAACCGAACGGCCCGAGTAGTCGACGCGCTTGCCCAGCAGGTTCTGGCGGAAGCGGCCCTGCTTGCCTTTAATCATATCGGCCAGCGATTTCAGCGGCCGCTTGTTGGTACCGGTAATCGCACGACCGCGGCGCCCGTTATCAAGCAACGCATCAACCGACTCCTGCAGCATGCGCTTCTCGTTGCGCACGATAATGTCCGGCGCGTTTAGCTCGAGCAGCCGGCGCAGGCGGTTATTGCGGTTGATCACGCGCCGGTACAGGTCGTTGAGGTCCGACGTGGCAAAGCGGCCACCGTCGAGCGGCACCAGCGGCCGCAGATCTGGCGGCAGCACCGGCAGCACGGTCAGCACCATCCACTCCGGCTTGTTGCCCGAATCGATGAACGACTCCAGCAGCTTCACTCGCTTGGACAGCCGCTTGATCTTGGTTTCCGAATTGGTTGCGGAAATATCGTCGCGAACCCTGGCAACCTCGGTGTCAAGCTCGATGGTCGTCAGCAGCTCGTGGACTGCTTCCGCACCCATGCGTGCATCAAACTCGTCACCGTGCTCCTCAATCGCCTCGAGGTAAGCCTCATCAGACAACAACTGACCGCGTTCCAGCGGCGTCAGGCCCGGATCGATGACGACGAAGGCTTCAAAATAGAGCACCCGCTCGATTTCGCGCAGCGTCATGTCGAGCAACAATCCAATACGGCTCGGCAACGACTTGAGAAACCAGATATGGGCTACCGGGCTGGCCAGCTCGATATGCGCCATCCGCTCGCGCCGTACCTTTGACTGGGTTACCTCGACGCCACACTTTTCGCACACCACGCCACGATGCTTGAGCCGCTTGTACTTGCCGCACAGGCATTCGTAATCCTTGACCGGGCCAAAGATCTTGGCGCAAAACAGGCCATCGCGTTCCGGCTTGAACGTCCGATAGTTAATGGTCTCGGGCTTCTTCACCTCGCCGTATGACCACGAACGGATCATATCGGGGGAGGCCAGGCCAATCTTGATGGCATCGAAGTCCTCAACAGGAACCTGCTGCTTGAAAAGTCGCAATAGATCTTTCATTGCTTCACCTTAATAAAAACTCTTCTATGTGCTGCTCTTTACCGGTGCGCGGCTCAGGATTTGTCCTGTTCGAGCTCGATATTGATACCGAGCGAACGGATTTCCTTGACCAGCACATTGAATGACTCAGGCATACCCGCCTGCATCTCGTGGGTACCGTCAACGATGTTTTTGTACATCTTGGTCCGACCGACCACGTCATCCGACTTGACCGTCAGCATTTCCTGCAGGGTGTAGGCGGCGCCATAGGCTTCGAGTGCCCAGACCTCCATTTCCCCGAAACGCTGGCCGCCAAACTGTGCCTTACCACCCAGCGGCTGCTGCGTGACCAGGCTGTACGGTCCGGTTGACCGGGCATGCATCTTGTCATCGACCAGATGGTTGAGCTTGAGCATGTACATGTAGCCCACGGTGACCTCGCGATCGAAGTACTCACCGGTACGGCCGTCTATCAGCTTCGCCTGGCCGTTGGTCGGCAGCCCGGCCAGCTCGAGCAGATGCTTTATCTCTTCCTCGTTGGCCCCGTCGAAAACCGGCGTTGCCATCGGCACACCGCCTACGAGGTTGCCGGCCAGCTCGAAAATTTCATCATCGCTGAAGCTGCGGATGTCCTCTTTCTGCCCGCCAGTCTGGTTGTAGATCTTGTCGAGCAGTGTCCGCATTTTTGACACTTCGGCGTTTGCATCGAGCAGATCGCCGATCTTTTGTCCCAGCCCGCGCGCGGCCCAGCCCAGGTGAGTTTCCAGCACCTGGCCCACGTTCATACGCGACGGGACACCGAGCGGATTCAGCACGATGTCGACCGGCGTGCCGTCTTCCATATACGGCATGTCTTCCACCGGGACGATGGTTGAGATAACACCCTTGTTACCGTGGCGTCCGGCCATCTTGTCGCCCGGCTGAATCCGGCGTTTGACGGCCAGATACACCTTGACCATCTTCAGCACGCCAGGTGCAAGATCATCGCCAGCGGTAATCTTGTTCTTCTTCTCGTCGTAGAACTTGTCAAAGTCCTTGCGCACCGACTTGACGCGTTGTGCAGCCTGCTCTAGCTGCTTGTTTGCATCTTCGTTGCGCAGGCGAATTTCGAACCACTGTTCGCGCGGCACTTCAGCAAGGTACGCTTTGGTGACTTTGCTGCCGGCTTTTAGCTTGTCGGGCCCGCCTTCGGCCAGCTTGCCAATAAGCATGCGCTCGACACGCTGGAAGATATCTTCCTCCAGAATACGCTGCTGGTCAGCCAGGTCTTTCTTGACGCTGGCAAGCTCCATGCCTTCGATCGACAACGCACGCGCATCCTTTTCGACACCATCGCGGGTAAACACGCGAACGTCGATTACGGTGCCATCCATGCCCGGCGGCACACGCAAAGAAGTGTCCTTAACGTCGGACGCCTTTTCACCGAAGATCGCCCGCAGCAGCTTCTCTTCCGGTGTCAGCTGAGTCTCGCCTTTCGGCGTGACCTTACCGACCAGGATGTCGCCGCCCTGGACCTCGGCGCCGATAAACGCAATACCGGACTCATCCAGCTTGCCCAGCGCCGCGTCGCCGACGTTGGGAATATCCGCGGTGATTTCTTCAGGACCAAGCTTTGTATCGCGAGCAACACAGGTCAGCTCTTCGATATGAATGGTCGTGAAGCGATCTTCGTGAACGATGCGCTCGGAGATGAGGATGGAATCCTCTAAGTTGTAGCCGTTCCACGGCATGAACGCGACCAGCAGGTTCTGGCCCAGCGCCAGTTCGCCGAGATTTGTCGACGGGCCATCTGCCAGTACGTCGCCGGATGAAATGCCGTCACCGGAATTTACCAGTGGCCGCTGATTGATACAGGTGTTCTGATTGGAACGGGTGTACTTTGTAAGGTTGTAGATATCGACACCGGACTCTTCCGCTGTCGTTTCTGCATCATTAACCCGCACCACGATGCGTGATGCATCGACCGAATCAACCGTTCCACCACGCTTGGCAACGACGGTTACGCCCGAATCAATTGCTACCGCACGTTCGATACCGGTACCCACCAGCGGTGTATCCGCACGCAGCGTGGGCACTGCCTGGCGCTGCATGTTCGAACCCATCAATGCACGGTTGGCGTCATCGTGCTCGAGGAACGGAATCAACGATGCTGCCACCGACACTATCTGGCGTGGCGACACGTCCATGTAGTCAATCCGGTCAGGAGCTGACATCGTAAATTCATTCTTGTGTCGGCAGGAAATGAGATCGTCGAGAAACTCACCGCGGGTGCCGAGGCGCGCGTTTGCCTGGGCAATCACGTACTGGCCTTCCTCGATTGCCGAGAGATACTCGATATCGCTGCCGACCTTGCCGTTTTTCACCTTGCGATACGGTGTTTCAAGAAAGCCGTAATCGTTGGTGCGCGCATATACCGCCAGCGAGTTGATCAGGCCGATATTCGGACCCTCAGGAGTCTCGATCGGGCACACCCGGCCGTAGTGCGTCGGGTGCACGTCACGAACCTCGAAGCCAGCACGCTCGCGCGTCAGACCGCCAGGCCCGAGTGCGGACACACGGCGTTTGTGCGTTACTTCCGACAACGGGTTGTTCTGGTCCATGAACTGCGACAGCTGGCTCGAGCCAAAGAATTCCTTGACCGCTGCAGCTACCGGCTTGGCGTTGATCATCTCCTGCGGCATCAGCCCCTCGGACTCTGCCAGCGTCAGGCGCTCTTTGACGGCGCGCTCCACGCGCACCAGGCCGATGCGGAATGCGTTTTCCGCCATCTCACCCACGCTTCGCACGCGGCGGTTACCAAGATGGTCGATGTCGTCGACCATGCCGTTTCCGTTGCGGATATCAATCAGCGTGCGCAATACCTCGACGATGTCCTCGGCAGTCAGCACGCCCTCACCGGTGGTTTCATCGCGGCCCACGCGACGATTGAATTTCATCCGTCCGACCGGTGACAGGTCGTAGCGCTCCGGATTGAAGAACAGGTTCTGGAACAGATTATCCGCCGCGTCCTTTGTCGGCGGCTCGCCCGGGCGCATCATGCGATAAATCTCGACCAGCGCCTCGAGGCGCGTGCGGGAAGGATCGATACGCAGGGTGGTGGAAATGTAGGGACCGCTGTCGTAATCATTGACAAAAAGCGTGTGCAGCTCCTTGATGCCGGCCTCGAGAATCTTGTCGACGATCTCCTGGGTGATCTCGGAGTTGGCAGTTGCCAGCAACTCGCCAGTGTCAGCGTTTACGACGTCGTGCGCCAAAGTTCTACCCAGCAGGTAATCCGGCGGTACTTCCAGCGTCCTGATCTTGGCCTGCTCGAGCTCGCGTATGTGGCGCGCAGTAATTCGGCGGCCACTTTCGACCAGCGTCTTGCCGCGCAACTGGATGTCGAACGTAGCCGACTCGCCACGCAGGCGTTTTGGTATGAGCTGCAGCTTGATCGACTTGGAGGTCAGCTTGAACGTGTTCTTCTCGAAAAACATGTCCAGCATCTGCTCGTCTTTGAAGCCCAGGGCGCGCAGAATAATGGTGACCGGCAGCTTGCGACGACGATCGATACGGGCAAACAGGTTGTCTTTCGGGTCAAACTCGAAATCGAGCCATGAACCCCGGTACGGGATAACCCGGGCGGAAAACAGCAGTTTGCCGGACGAATGGGACTTGCCCTTGTCGTGGTCAAAGAACACACCGGGTGAGCGGTGCAGCTGCGAGACAATTACACGCTCGGTGCCATTGATGACAAAGGTGCCGTTGGTCGTCATCAGCGGCATTTCACCGAGATAGACTTCCTGCTCCTTTACGTCCTTCGGTGTCTTTTTGTCGCTTTCCTTGTCGAAGATAACCAGGCGTACCTTGACACGCAGCGGCGCTGCGTAAGTGAGCCCGCGCAGCTGGCATTCCTTTACATCAAAGACCGGCTCGCCGAGACGGTAGCTGACGTACTCCAGCTGTGCGTTACCGGAGTAACTGACAATCGGAAATACAGTCTGGAACGCCGCATGCAGACCCTGGTCGGCACGCTTGTCCGGATTTGTATCATCCTGGAGAAACTTCGCGTAAGAATCGAGCTGGATCGACAGCAGGTATGGCACGTCGAGTATGCTCGGACGCTTGCCAAAGTTTTTTCTGATCCGCTTCTTCTCTGTGAAGGTATAAGACATCGGGACTCACCCTGGTAAATTTCAGATGCAAGCGAACCCGGGCCAGCGATACGACGCTGGCCGGGTCCTGCTACAAAGATGCGTTAGCAACTTTATTTGATTTCGACGCTGGCGCCGGCTTCCTCGAGCTGCTTCTTCAGCTCTTCGGACTCGTCTTTGCTCACGCCCTCTTTGATCGTCGCCGGCACGCCTTCTACCGTTTCCTTGGCTTCTTTGAGGCCCAGGCCGGTAATTGCGCGTACCGCCTTGATAACGGAAACCTTGTTACCGCCAAAGCTGGTCATCACAACATCGAACTCGGTCTGCTCTTCAGCAGCAGCGCCACCATCGGCCGGAGCCGCTGCAGCAACTGCGACCGGAGCAGCGGCGGATACGCCCCACTCCTCTTCGAGCGCCTTGACCAGCTCAACCACTTCCATGATTGGTTTGGCACTGAGTTCCTTGATCAAATCTTCGTTTGAAAGAGCCATTACTATCTCCAATTAAAAAGTCTGTTTACTCGTGATTTCGCTATGCATCAGGCCTGGTCGCCCTTGGCTGCCAGCAAGCGCGCCAGCATGGCGGGCGGCTCGGCAAGCGTGCGAACGAGCTGCGTCATTGGTGCATTGAATGCACTCAGCAGCATTGCGCGCGCCTGGTCGAGAGTTGGCAGCGAGGCAAGCCGTTCCAGGTCAGCGGCGGGATAAAGTGCCCCGCTGATGGCAACGGCAGTGGTCTTGAGCTTGTCGTTGTCTTTGGCAAACGCCTTCACGACACGCGCGGCTGCACCCGGGTCTTCCCGGGAAAAAGCCAAAAGCAAAGGACCACTCAGCGCCTCACTAAGGCACTCGAAATCAGTTCCTTCAACGGCCCGTTTAGCCAAAGTGTTTTTCACGACCTTGACGTAGACAGACTCGTTGCGTGCATTGGCACGAAACTCAGTCATCTGGTCTACGGTCAGGCCACTGTACTCGGCTGCGACAGCGGAATGAGCCGCGCTCGCAACCTCGTGCACTTCAGCTACCAAAGCCTTTTTCTGTTCGAGGTTCAGCGGCATATATATCCTCCTGGCCTCCGGTCTACCTGTTTACGAACGAACACCGAAGTGCCGTCCACCAAACGACGGCAGCCGTGGCCAGCCACGAGCAAACCGTCTACGCAGGCTTTCGCGATTAAGTCCTCGTCCTCCTGGACCCGGACACCTGCGGTCTCAGACTGGACACGCGACCGGAGTCGCCTGCCCAACATTCCCTGTTCACCACCCGCGCATCCATGGCGGGCAGCTGTCATCCCTGTATCAAATTCAATCAGTCGCCAATACTGCCCTGATCGACCATCACGCCGGGGCCCATGGTCGATGACACCGTGACGCGCTTCATATACACACCCTTGGCAGCGGCGGGCTTCGCTTTTTCCAGGTCAGCCAGCAGTGCACGCAGGTTTTCAGCCAGTTTGGCCGTCTCAAAATCGGCCTTGCCAATCGGGCAGTGAATAATCCCTGCCTTATCGGTGCGGTAACGCACCTGGCCGGCCTTGGCATTCTTCACAGCCGCCTCTACATCCGGCGTGACCGTGCCGACCTTTGGATTGGGCATCAGGCCGCGAGGACCGAGTACACGACCCAGCTGACCGACTACCCGCATCGCATCAGGCGTGGCGATAACCACATCAAAATTCATCTCGCCTTTCTTGACCGTCTCGGCCAGGTCCTCGAAACCGACGATGTCGGCCCCGGCAGCCTTGGCCTTGTCGGCGTTATCGCCCTGAGCAAACACGGCGACACGAACGTCTTTACCGGTGCCGTTGGGCAGCACGGTAGAGCCACGAACCACCTGGTCGGATTTGCGCGGATCGACGCCAAGATTTACCGAGACATCGACCGATTCCTTGAACTTCGCTGACGCGAATTCCTTGACCAGCGACAGTGCTTCATCCAGCTCGTAAGCCTGGTCGCGACTGATTTTTTCGCGCGCCGGCTGCAGGCGTTTTGCTATCCTGGCCATTACACGCCCTCCACGTCGAGACCCATACTGCGGGCACTACCGGCAATGATGCGCACGGCGGCGTCCATGTCGGCGGCATTCAGGTCCGGCATCTTGATGGTCGCAATCTCTTCCAGCTGCGCCCGGGTAACCGTACCCACCTTGTTGGTGTTGGGCTCGCCACTACCTTTCTTGATCCCGACGACCTTACGCAGCAGCACGGCAGCCGGCGGTGTCTTGGTAATAAAAGTAAAACTGCGATCGGTGTAAACCGTAATCACAACCGGAATAGGCATACCTTGCTCCATACTCTGGGTATGGGCGTTGAACGCCTTGCAGAATTCCATGATGTTGACGCCATGCTGGCCGAGTGCCGGCCCCACAGGGGGACTCGGGTTTGCCTGGCCCGCAGGAATCTGGAGCTTTATATAGCTCTGTACTTTCTTTGCCACTGTCTAATCTCCTGTGGGTGCAAGCGCCTCGCGGCTCCCCGTCAGTTTGATTTACGCCTTTTCGACCTGACCAAACTCCAGCTCTACCGGAGTCGATCGACCGAGAATCTGTACCGCCACACGCAGGCGGCTCTTGTCGTAGTTAACGTGCTCGACTACACCATTGAAATCGTTGAACGGACCATCGATGACCCGCACAACCTCGCCCGGCTCGAAAAGCACTTTCGGCCGCGGCTTGTCTACGCCTTCCTGTACCCGACGCAGAATCGTATTGGCTTCCTTGTCCGATATCGGCGCCGGGCGGTCGGTTGAGCCGCCGATGAAGCCGAGCACCTTGGGAACCTCTTTGACGAGATGCCAGGTGTCATCGTCCATTTCCATCTGCACCAGCACATAGCCGGGGAAAAACTTTCTTTCACTTTTGCGCTTTTGACCCTCGCGCATTTCGACCACCTCTTCGGTCGGCACGAGGATCTCACCAAACTTGTCTTCCAGCCCGTAACGCTGTACCCGCTCTTCGAGCGACTTTTTTACCTTGTGCTCGAAGTTCGAATAGGCATGGACGACATACCAGCGTAGCGACACGTTATGCACCCCTGCCGGTAAGTGCCTGGGTGGCCCAAAGCAGGAGCATATCCAGCGCCCAGAAAAATACGCCCATAATAATCACGAAGATAATCACCGCGATGGTCGTCTGCAGGGCTTCGTTACGGGTCGGCCAGAAAACCTTGCGCAGCTCAATGCGCGAGCCCTGGGCAAATCGCCACAGCCGCTGGCCGGGATCGGACCACATACCGACCAGCAGGGCGAACACCACTGCCAGTATCACGCCTACTGCGCGATAAAGCTGCGAGTACTGCCCGGCAAAATAGTAATAGCCGACCAGGCCGCCAATAAGCAGCGCTGCGGCAAGCACGAGCTTGACCGTATCGACCGGACCGACTGACTGTTCTGTTTTAGTACTCATATTCAAGTTACTTGGCAGGCCAGGAGGGAATCGAACCCCCAACCTTCGGTTTTGGAGACCGACGCTCTGCCAATTGAGCTACTGGCCTTAATCCTCTATTCGCGGCTAAAGCCGCTCCTACATTCGTTCGTTTACGCTGGCGGCCGGGCCGCCTCGATTTGCGGCAAAAGCCGCTCCTGTACTTAGTCTATTTATGGCCCACAGCAATCGTGGGAGCGGCTTCCAGCCGCGATTCCTTACTCAATAATCTTGGCAACCACGCCGGCACCCACGGTCCGGCCACCCTCACGGATAGCAAAACGCAGGCCGTCTTCCATCGCGATCGGCGCAATCAGCTCCACCTTCATCTGG
>JABDJB010000109.1 GCA_013003425.1 Gammaproteobacteria bacterium
CACGAATAATCTCGGTCTGACCCCGCCCCCGCCGACCCCGACCCCTTGCGGTCCGCCAGCAGCAATAGCGGCGGCAACAGCAGGAAGTCCACCAGCAGTGCAAGGCCAATCGTAATTGCCAGAAGCATCCCGGTTTCCCGCGTTGGCGTGAAGTCCGAAAACAGCAGCAGGCCGAAGCCGGCAAAAAGAACAACCGATGTAATGACCAGCGCCATGCCCACTACGCGGAATGCATAACGCACGCCGCCGGCAGGGTCCAGCGCGAGTTCACGGCGTGCGCGCCTGTACTTCGACATGAAATGCACGGTGTCATCCACGACAATTCCCAGGCTCATGCAGATAACTACTGACAGCGCGAGGTCGATGTACCCGGCCGTCATCCCCCACAGGCCGTAGGCGAGCGTGGCCGGAGCCAGGTTTGGCAACAGGCTGATCAGACCCAGCCGCACCGATTGCAGCGCCACAATCATCAGCAGCGAGATCGCTGCAAGCGCCACCGCAGTGCCGACCAGCAGGCCACGGATATTGCGATGCGTGATGTGGGCGAAGATCAGGTCCAGACCGGTACCTGGCCGTGCCTGCAATTGCGGTGCGTTGGTGGCCAGCCAGGCAGTTGCACGGCGGTCGAGCTCCAGCAACTGCTCAGAGTCTCTCTTGCCAATGGCCACGGTCAGTCGCGTTGCCGAGCGATCCTGGTCTATCAGGTTGTCGATACTCTCACCCTGCGGCAGCGACAGCTCATACAGCAGCAGGAACTGGGCGATTTCCGCGCGCGTAGCCGGCAGCCGGTACTGGTCATCCCGGTTACCTTGCAGCGCCCGGTTCAGCAACTTGAGTGTTGTATGCAGCCCCGCCGTGTGTGTAACCCCCGGTTGTTGCTCCAGCCAACCGGCAAAAGCATCGAGTTGCTGCACGAATGCCGCGTCGGTAATGCCATCCGGCTGTCCTGTCTCGAGGTCATAGTAGATACGATGGATGCCGCCGAGGCGGGCGTCGATCAGATCGATGGTGCGGCGGATTTCGTAGTGCTCGGTAAAGTACTCGTGCCAGTTTTCAGTCAGCTCATTGCGCGGGATGAATGCGGCAGCGGTGACAAGAACCATGCTGCCAATCAGCAGCAGTGCCCGGCGATGGGCAATGATCCAGTCGGCCAGTATCGCGGCCGGCCGGCCACTGAAAAACAGCTGGGTGCCACGCGGTACTGGCGCCAGCCGGATCGCTGCCGGAAGCAGAGTGAGGGAAAGGAAAAAAGCGATTACCACACCGCAGGCGACCATGTTGCCAAGGTCGCGATAAGGAGGTGAGTCACTGAAGTTGAGGCTCAGTACGCCAATGGCGGTGGTAATGGAGGTCATGAAGACCGGCCCCAGGTTTATGCGCAGCGATTCGGCGATGGCGTCCTCGCGATTATGGCCGCGATGAATTTCGATCAGGTAATTCGAGACGATGTGCACACAATCCGCTACCGCAATAGTCAGCACGATGCTGGGCACAAAACCGGCTGTGGGCGATAACGTGTACCCGAGCCAGCCAAACAGCCCCATCGTAGCGACTACGGTCAGGGTAATGACCATCATGATCAGCCCGGTGGCCCACAGGTTTCGCAGTAGTGCCAGTAATCCAAGGGTGATAACGAGATAGGTGAGGACGACCAGTGACGACAGGTCATCGCGTACTGCTTCACCGAGGGCAACGCTGTTGGTCGCCGAGCCGGCAAGCTGTATTTCGCCACACGGCCCGGCATCAGTAGCTGCGACCTGCTCACGGGCAGCGGAGACCGCCTCGTTGACGGCGTGATCACGACCGGCAGGCAGTGCCAGCAAGGCAACAACACCGGTTACCGAACCATCGGCCGCCACCAGCGCATCACGCAGTGCCGGCTCGGCCGCAACAATTGCAGGAATGTCGGCCGCCAGTGCCGAAATTTCAGCGGGGTCTTCGATGATTGCCCGCGTGGTGATCGTGTGTTCATCCCCGCGGCTGTACTGGTAGTTGCTCAGAGACGATGCGCGAAACGCGTACGGTAATTGCCACGCCGCCTCAGTCAGGTCGTAGATCAGCTGCAGACAGGCAGGTTCGTATACGGATTTTTCTGCTTTTACCAGGAAGAACACACTGTCATTGCGCCGGTACTTTTCCTCCAGTTCCTCCAGTGCTGCAAGCTGCGGGTTGTCTGCGGAAAAGTACACGCGCAGGTCAGTGGTAACTTCGAGCCGGAAGATACCCGTGCCGAGCAAGGTCGCTATCAGCAGCGTCAGCACAATGGTTAGGGCGGGGCGATCCGACACAGTCGGGCAGACTCCTTGGGTATGCGCTCGTGCCCATGCCAGCAATAGCATGAGCGGCTAGTTGTGAACCAATTCCACTGCCCGCCCGGTCGCTGCGGTACACTCGGTCGCTTCGCGCGATCCGATACGCGCCGGGGCAGTATCTTCCAAATGGCCGACAGCGAAAGAACGAAAGTCAGGCAGGCAATGATAACGGGCGTGCGCTGGCTGGCAATGGCCCGCCTGCTTGCCCAGACATCGAGCTGGGTCATTACGTTTATCGTGATACGCCTGCTCAGCCCGACTGATTACGGTCTGCAGGCAATGGTCAGCGTGGTCTATACGCTGCTGCTACTCATTACATCATCGGGCTTTGATCGCGCGATTGCCCGCCAGAAAACCTTTGGCGACGCGGAGCTGCGACAGATGCTTGGTTTCAGCCTGCTGCTGAATACTCTTCTTTTGGCTGCCGTTTGGGCTGCAGCGCCGCTGGTGGCCACGTACTATCAGGAGCCGGCTGTAATTCCTGTCCTGCGTGCGTTGTCATTTGGTTTTCTGCTGAACGTGTTCAGCAAAATCCCGATTGGTCTGGCCTGGCGCAACCTGGATTACCGTACACATGCGCTGGCAAAGCTGAGCGGGACCATCACTGCAAGCCTGGCCACACTGCTGCTGGCGTTGCTTGGTGCCGGCGTCTGGGCCCTGATTATCGGTATGCTCGTGGGCCCCGCGATCAGCGCCTTGTATCTGCAGTTCAGGACACGCTGGCTCGTGTTGCCGGATTTCACGTTCAATCGTGCCGCTTCCGCCATCCGGTACGCCTGGACAATCAGCCTCGGTTTTTTTGTCTGGATGCTCTCGTCGCGGCTGGATATTCTGCTGGGCGGGCGGCAGCTGGATGCTGCGGAGCTTGGCCTCTATGCTGTTGCGCTTCAGCTCTGCACACTACCGATGCGCAAGGTCGTGCCGCTTGCTCATGAGGTGCTGTACCCGGCCTACGCGCGACTGCAAAACGACAGCGCTGCAGTATCTGGCTATTTCCACAAGTCGCTGGCCAGTCTCAGCCTGCTGCTGTTCCCCGGTTTTTTCGGCCTGGCGGCCGTTAGTGCCTGGGCGGTACCGGTACTTTTTGGTGAGCGCTGGCTGGGCGCCGAGCACATTATTGCGATCGTGGCGCTGGCCATGCCATTCCGGGTCGTTACTGCGATGTGTAACCCGATGCTGCAAGCGACAGGTAATGCCGGTGTCTCGTTGTCTACCGGAATATTCGCTTCTGCCTTCACGGCGATCGCTTTATTGGTTGGATTGCAATGGGGGGTAACCGGCCTGGCCGCCGCCACCCTGGCAGCGGCCCCTGTCGTTATGTCAGTTGTAGTCTGGCAAACCCGGCAGTCCTCGGGGCTGTCATTCAGAACGCTGGGGGCCGGTATCGCGCCGCCACTGGTATTATCTGCGCTGATGGCGATAATAATATACCGCGTCGGTATCGCATTGACGTCGGAGCTCTCACTGGCGTTGGTCCTGATATTGCAGATCATCGCCGGCATAATCATCTACTTCGCATTGGCGTATGTCTTTTCTCGCAATAACCTGGTGTCGACAGTCAGTATTATCCGCACCAGCCTGAACAGACGCAGCCGTCGTTCCGAGTAATCACAAGGCAATGAGTAAAAGCAACGGCCGCGCCAGAACGGCATTGAAAAAATGGGTAGACCTGCGCTCACCATCCGGTGACGATGGCCGGCTGCTGATTATTAAGTATCACCGGGCCGAAAAGAGTGCGCATCAAGGTTCCGGCGGTCGCACGCTGGAGGAATTCGACGCGCAGATCGAGCTGCTGGGCAGCGTATTCAATACCCTGACCGTGGCCGATGCTGCGCAGCGCATCAGGACCGGAACACTGCCCGAGCGAGCCCTGTGCATTACATTCGATGATGGCTACGCTGACAACTATGTAACTGCCCTGCCAATTCTGGAGCGGTATGGGCTCAAGGCTACTTTTTTTGTGCCCAGTGGGCTGATCGAACAGTCAATCATGTGGAGCGACCAGATTGCCAACGCATTCGCCACAGCTGCTGAAGATGGTTTGCCACAGATGCGCAACTATCTTGCCGATGCCGGTATGCCGGTACGCTTTCCCGACCTGATGGCAAAACTGAAATACATGTCGGTCGATGCGCAGGAGACCATAGTTCGCGGCCTGTCAAAGTTCGGCAACATCGAGAGCGATTCGTGCCAGCTGATGAGTGCCGATCAGGTGCGTGGGCTGGTGGCTCGCGGTATGGAGGTCGGTGGGCACACCGTCAATCACACCATCCTGACAAATGCTTCGGATGAGCTTGCGTATGACGAGATTAAAAACTGCAAGTTGCAGCTCGAGGTGATTATTGGCGAGCCGGTGCAGTCATTCGCTTACCCCAACGGGCGTCGTGACCAGGATTACAGCGAGCGCGACGTCGGCATTGTACGTGACGCCGGATTCGCCGCCGCAGTCAACACCGAGTTCGGTCTTGCCCGCGGCGGCGATCATGTTTACGAACTGCCGCGCATTCCGCAGTATTTCATCACGCCATTACGCCTGTTCCGGGTGTATACCTGAGCCGCACTAGCGCGGCACGATAGCCCAGGACGGATCTTCGTAAAAACGCGGCTGCCGCGGCGCGTTGACCAGCCGCTGCCATGCCAGCGTAGACCACGGCTGGTTAAATTCCACCGCGGCGGCGATTACCGGGCGCATCGTTGCCGGATAACCGGTGGGATGGTTCGGAAAGCCGGAAAAGTCCGCGGAGCTGGACAGGCTTGCCGCTGTAGCCATCGCGTCGGTGCCACACTCCAGCGTGCTGATTTCCTGCCAGTTGGAGTACGAATTCCTCAAGGTTTCGATCCACGACTCGGCCATGGTGCTGAACCAGAGGCTCGGACTGGCATCCGGTGCCACCCACTGTTTGCCAACGGTGGCGAGCTGCCAGCAATAGACGTCGTCCGTCATACGGTTTTTTACAAATTCGAGCTTCCATTCGAGCACCGGAAGGACCTCGTCGAGACCTAAATGGCGACCGTAGTTGAGGGAAGCAGTAAAGAAATCGTCCTGCCACGGCGAGATATCAGACCTTGTTGCGGCGCCTGTCCTGATCCAGTTGAGCTGGTTGCTTGACGGGTTGTCGACGTACTCGGTCATGTAAAAGGCAATGTTGTTGTCCAGCTGAGCCTGAAAGTAGTTTTTCAGAGGATGCGTGTCCGGGGTCACAAATACTGTCTGCAGCAAGGTTCGCATCGACCACGCCTGGCCGCGCACCTGCTGCCATTTGTAAAGGGCGCTGCTGTAGTTGCGATTGCCGGCGGAGGTCTCGAACGAGTTCCAGTTGGTCCAGAAATGCAGCTCCTCCAGGAAATAGTGATCGCCACTTAGCAGGTAGGGAACGTAGGCCATCGAGGGCTGGTGAGCCGTATCGGGCTTCAGGTCAGTGCCGCAATTACTGCACGACGGGAGCGGGTTGCTCGGGTCGTTGTAAGTATTCGAATGCGTAGTCACTTCGGGATACGTTTCGAGTGATACCGGCAGGCGTGTTGCCCGGTCACGGAAATGAATTGGCCAGTGCGCGGCGGCGTTGCCGGTACCGAAGGTGGCGTCGGCTGCGCGCTGATCCATGGTGAGCAGATAACTCGCTGCCCAGCCCGGCAGGATGCCGATATCAGGCCGGCCACCGGCGTTGGTCATGACCTCGTTTGCCATGCCGGCGCCCATCAGCGCATCACGCTGGATTCCGGTCCGGTTTCCTGTCGAGGCCATGCTGGAGGCCATGCCGGCCAGCGTTCCAGGTTCTACCGTCACGCTGCGGTCATAGTTCGGGACGCTGCCGGATTCGATCAGGTAGTCGACATCACGCTGCAGGAAAACGTCATGGTCGCTGCCGAACCAGAAAGTCTGGCGCCAGCGCGAGTGATGGTTGTGAGGAACCTGTTGAGCTGACATCAGCGTAGTGCTGCCGGCAGTGATTGAAGCTGTGTAGGTCTGGTTTGCGATGCCGGCAACAAAGCTGGACGTATTCTCAACGATGACGTCGACACGGGTCGCTCCGGACTGATACTGACGCAGCTGGAACAGGGCTTCCAGCAGCGGATGCTCGGAATTGCTGCTGTTGAGGAATGGCGCCACATAGTGTGTTTCGGTTACGACGTCGCCCTCCAGCCAGTAGCTGGCAGTGCTTTGCGACATCGCCTGCTGCAGCGAGGCGGTGTATGTCTGGTTGGAAATGTTGATTGCAACGGTCGTGTTTTGTGCATCGGGAATGACCGTAGCCTCGACCGGTGGGGCCGGCTCATACTCTTCACAAGTCATCAGTTCCAGACGCAGCTGATCACCACCCTGCAGCTGGGGTACGACAGTTGACAGCACGGCATGTTTCAGTGAGCCATCCGCGTACCAGGCCTTACTGTCGACCTGCAGCGGTACTGTATCGCCATTTTCCAGGCGGGCCGAAACGGTGAAGCCGGGTTGTACATGACCGGCGACAAACACCTGGCCAAATGTCAGCGGTACGTTTGATTCCAAAGTGGCATTGTTGATGATATCGACGTGGCTGATGACGGGCCCCTGACCGGGAGGCAGGGCTGTCACGCTTTTGCTGGCTGACAATGTCTCGCCGTCACTGGCGGTGCCGACGAGGGACACGCTGTACTCACCGGTCTCGTCGGTAGTAAATTCGGCCGTTGCGCCGCTGGAAGTCAGCACGGCGTTGCTGGCGGGCGGGCTTGTTTCCAGAACCCAGTCATACGTCATTGAGCTGTCGGGGCTGTCGACCGCAAGCGTAACGACTTCGCCGGTGGAAACGTAATCCGGTGCGACTATGTCAACGTCGGGCGGCGGATCGCTTGGCGGCGGATCGCTCGGCGGCGGATCGCTTGGCGGTGGATCGCTCGGCGGCGGATCGCTCGGCGGCGGATCGCTCGGCGGCGGATCGCTCGGCGGCGGTAACACGGGACCGTCGTGCCCGTCGTCATCATCGTCTTCGCTCGGCGGCGGATCACTTTGTTCCTCCGGGGGCGGATTACTCTGATCCTCCGGCGGAGTGCTTGATGCGCTGGTCGGCGGCGGTGGTGCGTCCAGCGACTCGGTTTTGGGTTCGGTATCCCCGCTGCCGCAACCGGCCAGGAGGATGGTGAGTAGCAACGAAGTCATCGGTATGACTATGCCTGAGCTTGCCTGCTTCATGTGAACGGTCTCCGAGCCGATCTGAAATTTATCCGACGAACAGGCGACGTCGGTGCAAAGACTCGGTGGGGGAATACTTGGCAAAATCGATACGGGATCGCATTCTGCTTCGGCAACCCCGCTGTCATAGGCAACTGCCCTTAGACCGGTAGCTTTGCGCCCCTGCCTTTCGGACAGGTTCGCCTTTATCGTCGGATGCATTTCTAACAGATCGGGGCCGACTCGTCAAAGACTTTGGTCAGCGGTTATGAGTTTAAAGATGAGGCGACATAATTCTCGGTAATAACGGGTTGGTTTGCAACCGTTTTATTGTCCAAAGCGCAGCTGAGAAGCCTCATTGTGTTTGCGGTCGATACTCATGATTCTGTGCGACAAATTGTGTTTTTTCCTCGCCGGCCAGGCGCGCCGTGACCAGGTCCAGATTCATGGAAATGGTCATTATGATCAAAATAAAGTCGTGGTAGGCCATGCTGAGCGCGGCGCCGCCAACGGCAAAGATCACCAGGGTGACTTCCAGCATTTTTGCCAGCTGGTGTGACCACTCGTCCGGCGTTTCACGTGTCCTTGCCATGGTACGGCGCAAATGCAACCACGTACACAACAGCATCGCGACAAAAAGCCCGAGGCCGATAAAGCCGTGGTCACCCAGTACCTGGAAATAAATGCTGTGCGCAGCACGGCCGGGACGATCCCAGTCAGGAATGTATTTCTGATAGGTCTGTGCAATTTCGATGCCGCTGAAGCCGGCGCCAACCAGGGGGCGTGCGGATGCCACTTTCCAGCTGACTGTCCATGCGTCCATTCGCCCGGAAAACGATTTGTCCTCGGTGACAGAATCTACCGACTGCATCGTCATTACGCGTTCGTGCCATTTGCCTGGCATCAGCGAGATCGTGATCAGGCCGACGGCGGAAACCATTGTCAGCAGCAGAAAGCGTCCCCTGGCGCGGCGGAAAAAAGCGATGATGCCGACCGCGAGGCCAATAAGCGCACCACGCGAGTACGACGTAATGACGGCGATCAGGCAGAAAGCAATAACAACTGTAACCGCGACACGGACCAGCTTGATCGACGACGTGGTGCGCAGGTAGTTAAGTACCGGTAACAGCATGGTCAGCGTGAGAGCGATATGGTTGTTATCGGAGATCATTGTGTTGGGCGGGCCCTCAAGATAATTCTTGCCGCCGCTACTGAGCGTTTCTGCTACACCGTTGGCGCCGAAATAACCCAGTGAGATTGCAATGATCCACAACATTGCCTGCATTCTCACCTTGCTGTTTATCAGCGTGGCGACTACAAAAAACAGCACCATGGTTTTTATCCGCCGATCCCACAGCGGCCAGCTATGTTCAGGGTGCAGCGCAGTGAAAGTGGTAATCGTCATGTGTACGGTAAACCACAGGGCCAGCCACATGAGCGCACGCGAGGGAGGTAATTTTGGTTCGCGCGACATGAACCAGGCGGTCAGCGTGACGCTGGCGATGATCATCACAAAGGGCATGTCATAGGTGAAACCCCATGACAGCCGGTGAGGGTTCATGATGGACAGCCAGGTCCAGACCAGGGCGCCGAGGTGCGGCAGCAACAGCGCCGTCGGCGTCACGATCATGATAATCAGCAGCAGCAGCAGGCTACGCATAGCAGAATACCTGGCTCAGTAGTAAGATCGGCATCGATTCGAACTGGTGATGTATGAGCTCAATACTATTTCTGATCGCTATGGTTGCTGTGATATACGTCCTGATTTGGGCAATCCGTAATGATGGTCATGCCGATGACGAGCCTACCGAGGGCTTGTTCCGAATGAAGCATGACGTAGCACCGAAGGACCGCGAGCAGGATAGCGGCTGAAAGCCGTGCCTAATCTAGCACGCCGTAGCCTGCCGCCGCGCCCGGCGACGTGCAAAGCCCGCGCTGTATTCGTCAACGAAATGACGCAGTAAGGCCCGTTTGAAGCCAAGCTGCGGATCGGCGTCCTGTCCGCGTGACAGCCGGATCATCTGGCGGTAGTACCAGGCCGCAGCCCCCTGAGCAGTGAGAGCGCGGAATGGAGCAAAGTTGGCAACGCGTCCCGAAACCAACCGGCCCAGGCCCAGGTTCTGCTCATCGCGGCGGGCTGAGTCTGTCTGCCCGGTCAGCAGCCTGGCCGCAATATCCGGCTCCATGCAGAACGGGCGTGCCATACCGACAACATCAAGCTCACCGTTGTCGAGTGCCTGTTGCATGGCGGCTGCATCGCGGAAGCCGCCGGTAACCGCCATGGGGATGCTGCACACCGCACGTATCGCCTGCGCATACTGCAGAAAATAAGCCTCGCGTTGGCGTGTGCTTTCGCGCGATGTGATCGGACTCTCAGCTCGCTGCGGGTCGCCGCTTTGGCCAAGCAACCGGGGTTGTTCGTAAGTACCACCGGAGATTTCCAGCAGGTCGATGTCTTCCTTCTCCAGCATCTGTGCGACCAGGCAACTTTCACTGAGCGAGAAGCCGCCGCGCTGGAAGTCGGCTGAATTCAGCTTCACGGCAACCGGGTATTGGGGGCCGACCGCGTTGCGTACTGCCCGCACCACCTCAATCAGGAATCGCGCCCGGTGCTGCAGATCGCCGCCCCATTCATCGTTGCGCACATTGGTCAATGGTGAGAGAAACTGGCTGATCAGGTAGCCGTGGGCAGCATGAATCTGTACGCCGGTGAAGCTGGTCTGCTGGGCCGTTTGCGCTGCACGGGCATAGGCATCGATGATTTGTGGAATCTCTTCAGTCTCGAGTGCACGCGGGCGAGCAAAATTATTAAGAATTTTCAGCCGGACCGGGGATGGTGAAACAGGTCGGTTATTTACCAGGCGACTGCACTGCCGTCCGGGATGGCTGATCTGCATCCACAGATGGTTGCCGGCTGCGGTTCCGGCCTGAGCGAGCCGGTGCAGTTTATCTGTGCCGCCGTTGTCGTCGATCACCAGGTTGCCGGGCCGTTCCAGGTAGCGCCTGTCAACCATTACATTCCCCGTTATCAGCAACCCCGCACCGCCGTCGGACCAGCGCCGGTACAACGTCTCCAGCGCCGGTGTGGAGTGACCGGCAACGTCGGCCAGGCCTTCGGTCATGGCCGCTTTCATCAGGCGGTTGGGCAGCTCGGCACCACAACCGAGCAGCAGGGCGTCACCCGGAGATAAACGGGGCATCAGCCGGAAGTTGGGTTGGAGGTAAAACGGCGACCGAGCTCACTGGCTGAAACAATTTCGCGCACTGCTGCGATTTGTTCCGCGTCTAGTTCCTGCTGCCATTTGGTCAGGGCTGAAGTTGGAGATCTTCTGACAGAAAAGTAGCGGCTGGTATCACCCAGCCCCTGAAGTTCGTTGACAAAAGATGCTGTCTGAGCATTTTCTTCCAGGTCAAGAAACTCGAACAGCGAGTGCATCTGGGCCGGCAGGTCGCTGCACAGGTCTTCATAGATGACCAGGCGATAGTCATCATGCTGGTGCATGTCGTCATATACCTGCTGGTTGATGGCCATCCAGGCAAAGGCCATCTGCTCTTCTATGGTCTTGCCCTCAAGCGTCTGCTTGTCGAACCCGAAATTTCCGCCGCGGCCGGCAGAAAATATTGCATCCAGGAAGACATCGCCCGGCATGCGGCCCAGACTGATGCCGCGCAGACGCGAGGCCACGACTGCGCAGGGATGACGCACCAGGTGCACTACGACCAGGTCCGGACGCGCGAGCTTGAGCAGTCGCGTGCGCCACAGCGAACTTACGGTCTTCATCAGGTAACGCGGCGTTGTGCCACGTGCCAGGTCCGGAACCGGTAGCCCGGCAACACGATCCAGCGCTCTGGCCGTGGTTGACCAGCCACGGTGGACCAGCTCGGCCAGCCGGCCGCGGTAGCTCTTGCGAAAGAATGGCCGACTGCCGGAGGCGGTTGCGTTACCGGACCGTAGCAACTTGTCGAGATACTCTGCGGCATTGCGGATCATCTCCGGGTCCGGATGGTCCGGCGGCAGGTACGGAATCGCATCTGTGCGCAGGGCTTTGTCCGGCTCGTAACGCAGCAGGATGTCGGGATGACTGTCGATGAGCTTCGCAGCGAAAGTCGTCCCCGAGCGGCCCGAGCCCGCTAGCAGGATAGGTCTGTTGCCTACAGGCGATTGCATACGCGTGTCCACATCGGCGATTGACCGCGGGCAGCGTTGACTGTGCAGCCGCAGCAGGAATAACGCTGCTATTATCGCTTCCGGCCTGCAGGGCAGGCAAGATAATGGGGCAGAATCAGCTTTTACCAGGAAAAACGGTCAAGCAACGAAACATATGCCAATCTACGAGTATCAATGTCAGGAGTGCGGTCACCAGATGGACGCATTGCAGCGAATCAGCGAGCCGGTGCTGACAGATTGCCCGGAATGCGGAAAGCCGGCACTGCGCAAGCTGGTATCAGCGCCCAGCTTCCGGCTCAAGGGCGGTGGCTGGTATGAAACTGATTTCAAGACCGGCAACAAGAAAAACCTCGCCGGGGAGAAGGAGGCCGGCGCCGGCAAGAAAGGCGACAAGCCTGACGCCAAAGCGAAGAAAGACGGCGATGGGAAGGGCGCCTCAGCCTCTGCCGCCGCCAGCGGCAAGGGCGGCAGTGGCCCGGGAGGCAGCAAGACAGACTGAGGTGTCTTGCCTGCACGGGGCGTACTCCTTAACATCCCCCGGTTCTCTCAAGCCTCTCGTATTCGGGTCTCGAATTATGCGTAGCCATTATTGCGGTGAAGTTACTGCCAAACTGATCGACCAGGAAGTCGATGTTGCCGGCTGGGTCCACCGCCGTCGTGATCACGGTGGCGTCATTTTTATCGATTTGCGTGACCGCGAAGGGCTGGTGCAGGTGGTCTTCGACCCGGACCGTGCGGAGGTGTTCGCACTGGCCGACAAGGTACGCAGCGAATACGTATTGCGTGTGCACGGCCGGGTGCGGCGCCGGCCCGACGGCACCGTTAATCCAAATATGACCACGGGCGAAATCGAGATACTGGCAACCGATGCCGAGATTCTCAGTGTCGCCGATACTCCGCCATTTCATCACGATGAGCAGGCCGGTGAAGAGTTGCGGCTGCGCTATCGCTATATCGACCTGCGGCGTGAACAGATGCTGGCGAACATACGCCTGCGCCATCGCGTAACCATGGCGCTGCGTGCTTTCCTCGATGCCAATGGTTTTCTCGATATCGAGACACCGATGCTGACCCGGTCTACGCCGGAAGGCGCACGGGACTACCTCGTACCCAGTCGCACGCATCCGGGCAGTTTTTTCTCGCTGCCGCAGTCGCCGCAGATTTTCAAGCAGTTGCTGATGATGTCGGGCATGGACCGTTACTATCAGGTCGTACGCTGCTTTCGTGATGAGGACCTGCGCGCCGACCGGCAGCCTGAATTTACCCAGCTCGATATCGAAATGTCCTTCATCGACGAGCAGCAGCTGATGCAGCTGATGGAAACCATGATTCGCCAGCTGTTCGCCGACGTGCAGAGCGTCGAGCTGCCCGATCCGTTTCCACGTATGACTTACGCCGAGGCGATGCGTCGTTACGGCAGCGATCGTCCGGACCTGCGCAATCCGCTGGAGCTTGTCGATTGCGGCGATCTGATGGCAGGCGTGGAATTCAAGGTTTTCGCCGGTCCCGCGGCGGACCCGCAGGGCCGGGTTGCGGCGCTGCGCGTACCTGGCGGTGCCGGGCTGTCGCGCAAGGTGATCGATGGATACACCGAATTTGTTGGTCGCTACGGAGCACGCGGGCTGGCCTATATAAAGGTGAACGATGGGGCAACCGGGCGTGATGGCCTGCAGTCCCCCATTTTGAAATTCCTGCCCGATGAAACGATTACGGGCATTATGCAGCGCACTGGCGCGGACACCGGCGACCTGGTGTTTTTTGGCGCCGACAAGGCAAAAGTGGTTAACGATTCGCTCGGCGCGCTACGTGACCGTGTCGCGCTGGATCGTAATTTGCTGGAGGGCCAGTGGCGACCGGTCTGGATCGTCGATTTTCCGATGTTCGACTGGAATGAAGACGAGAAGCGCTGGGACGCCCTGCATCATCCGTTTACCGCGCCGTCAGTGGATGACACAGAACAACTCAATGCGGCGCCGGGTGAAGCGTTATCGCGCGCTTATGACCTGGTACTGAACGGTTCGGAAATCGGCGGCGGATCAATCCGTATTCATGACAGCGACATGCAGTCGACCGTATTTTCCCTGCTTGGAATCACCCGGGACGAAGCCGAGTCGCGTTTTGGATTTCTGCTCGATGCGCTGCGTTACGGTTGCCCGCCGCATGGCGGCATCGCATTCGGGCTGGACCGCCTGGTGGCAATGATGGCCGGTGTCGGCAGCATTCGCGAAGTGATTGCTTTTCCGAAGACCCAGAGCGCCTTGTGTCCGCTCACCAGCGCGCCATCGGAAGTTGGCGAGCGCCAGCTGAAAGAACTCGGATTGCGGCTGCGGCCGGGAATCGCTGAAAAGGGGCCAGACACGTTCTGATTGTCACGAAACGTCGCGGCTAACCGTCGAGAAACCTTACAAAAAAGCCAGATTGCCCCCACTGGTCAAACAGTCAAGTTGCTGATCTGACGCGACATAACTGGCGCTGGCACCATTCTTGCTTTTATCTATCACCGCTGACGGTATTTGATGGATCGAGTCTAAAATCATGAAGAAAATACTAGCCGTGGGCCTGCTGGCCCTGACGCCTTCACTGTTACTGGCGACGCCAATCGTTTCGATGCCCTCCGACTCGGATGGCCCGTTTCGCCACAACGTGTTCCACGCCGCTGAATCTGCGGGCGGCGCTGCCGGCCAGATCCTGGCGTGGTTTAACCTCGACACCAACGCATCGAGTTTCTGGGATGCAGACACCGGCGCGCTGAGCCTGAACATCAGCATCTACAGCGATTCGGACCTGACCACCGCGGTAGGCACCGCATCGGCAAGCAGCGATAACCTGATGGGAGCGAATCTCAACGGATTCGACGGCGGGCTTATCGGCAATATTTCCTGGTCATTCGATCTTGCAGCGCAGGAATATTTTAGTACCCGCGACGCCAGCCTGGATCTGTCCGGCATCATCATGATGTCGTTCATGGATTTTGAATACGCTTCCAACAGCTCTGGCGATATCGCCAACAGCTACCAGAGCAATCTGCTGACATTGTGGGGGGCTGACGGCCTGTTTAATAACGGCGTCTTTGAAGATTCATCTCTCGGCGTGGACATGATGATGGAGATGTCAGAACCCGGAATTCTTCTGTTGATGGGGTTGGGTCTGATTGGTCTCGGCGCGACGGCGCGCCGACGCTGACACAGAAACCAGAGCAATAATAAAAATAAATGAAAAACCCCGCTTCGGCGGGGTTTTTCTTATGTGGTTAAACTAGAGGCCCGTATCGAGTCTGAAGTCGTGCCGATGAAACAGATCATCGTGGCGTTAACCCTCGCCGCAATCAGCCAAATCTCCACTGCCGCGCCAGACGATGGCGCTACCCGGCCCAACGTCATCGTGTTCATGGCTGACGATCTTGGCTGGAATGATGTTGGCTACCACGGCTCAAACATCAAGACGCCAAACATCGACGCGCTGGCGGCACAGGCTGTGCAACTCGAGCAGTTCTACGTCATGCCGTGGTGCACTGCGACGCGCGCAGCTTTTGAAAGCGGCCTCAACCCGGCCCGATTTGGCATCTTGTCGCTGCAGCACCCATTCCCTGGGCGCACGGCGCTGCCGCCTGACCTTGCGACCCTGCCGGAACTGCTGCGAAGGCATGGCTACTTCACCGCACTCGTTGGTAAATGGCACCTGAGCTACAGCTTTGATGGTGGGCCGATCGAGCGCGGCTACCAGCGGGCCTTCGGTTACCTGCACGGGCAGATGGATCACTATACGCACGAGGATCAGCGCGGCGTGACGTCGCTGTTTCGCGATGACGAGCTGATCAGCGCCGACGGTCACATGACTGACCTGATCGGTGCCGAGCTGCGCAGCCTGCTGCAGCAGCCCGGGCAGCCATTCTTTATCAACGTGACTTTCAGTGCCCCGCATTACCCGTTGCAGGCTCCGGCGCAATTCATCGATGCAAACGCGGCCATCGAAAATCCGGATCGTCGCCTGTTTGCCGGCATGGTGACTCACATGGATCACGTCATCGGCGAGACCGTGAAATTGCTGGAGTCGCGCGGTTTGTTGACCAATACCATCATTATTTTTCTGAGCGACAACGGCGGCGACAACTATTTCGAAAACACCCGGGACTATTATGGCGGCAAACACGGCTCCCACAGCATCATGGCGGATAATTCGCCCCTGCGCGGCGCGAAGACGGATGTCTATGAGGGCGGGATCAGGGTGCCGGCATTCATCCACTATCCTGCGGTACTGCAGCCACGCGTTATCGATCAATTCACGGCGGTTACGGACCTGCTGCCGACGCTGCTGGACTTTGCAGAAGTCGAGCCACCGGCACAGCGTGATGGCGGCAGCCTGCGGCCTCTGCTATCTGGCAAGCCGCAGGTACGCGAACCGGAGTATTACTGGTTTACAAGAAGCGTGAAGATCCCGCACGGGGGAGGTAAGCAAAGCGCGGTGCGGCTGGGCAACTGGAAACTGATCGAATCGCAGCGGCGCTTCGCATGGCTGCCATGGCGCTTCGAGTGGCCATGGCCGCGTTTCGAACTGTTTGATCTGGGGCAGGACCCACGAGAGCAGGTAAACCTGGCGCGAGACCATTCGGATATTGCCGACAAGCTGCGTGGCCGGCTGGAAGAGTATCGTGCCGAGGTTTTCGCTAGCTACCCGGGCGCTGACGGGAAAGGGCCTGACGCAGCGCCTCACGATTAGTCCACGAGAACATGCGCCCAAGTGCTTCCTCCGGCGTTACCCAGGCATACCCCCGATGTTCATGCCGCGACAGCTGCACCGCGCCGGCGTGTTCAACCCGTAGTTCGAAGCGGTGTTCCAGGTTATGAGTAACGCCAGGCGCAAACCGGTGGCGCCATTGCGGGAATATTTCGAACTCCTTGCTGACGCCGGTATCCAGCATCCGGCCGCAGTCGGTAATTCCGGTTTCCTCGCATAGTTCACGCCGGGCGGCAGCAGCGGGCGTCTCGCCCGGGAGCAGGCTGCCGGTGACGGACTGCCACAGTGGCTGCGGACCGCGCCGGCACAGCAGCAACGTTTCGGCGCTGTCGCTGATCACAAGCACCAGCACCGAGACTGGCAGTCTGTGACTCAGGGTACCGCTGCCCAGTCACGATCCGATGCGATCGCGACCATGCCCGTGGCCAGCGCGCACAACCGGCCACCGCTGAACAGTTCGCTTTCGGCAAAGGCAATAGCCTTCGAGGATTTGATCGCCACGGCGTAAAACTCCAGCGTGTCGCCGACCACCGGCCGCAGTAGCTTGATGGATAACTCCACCGTGCCGGTGCGCTGGCGCGGAAACTGCATTACGCCCGCCACACCGAGGGCGCAGTCGAACATGCCGGCGATGACGGCGCCATTCACCGCGCTCGTGCCCAGGCCGCCGCGGTGGTGGTCTTCGACCTTTGGCAGCACAACCCGCACCAGCTTGTCATCGGCCAGGTCAAGTGTTGCGCCGAAGTGCTGCATCGCGGCCAGCTGGTTAAAGCCGCCGGCCCACTTGTCACGATCCGCCTGAGGCATCGGGATCGTGATGGCCCGGGCGCGCAAACCGTCAAGCGAACGGCGTTGTTCGTCACGCATAAATGTTTCCTGTCAGTCGTGAAGTTTTTTCAGTTCGAACAAAACGTCCAGCGCCTGGCGTGGGGTCAGTTCATCCGGGTCGATACGCGACAGTTTATCCAGAACCGCAGATGGTTCCGGCGCCTGGGACGCTGCAAACAGCGGCAGTTCGGTCTGCGGCCCGTCCTGCGCGCTGACTTTTTGCTCCAGCTCTTTCAGGTATGAGCGGGCGCGTTCGATGAGACTGCGCGGCACACCGGCGAGCCGCGCCACCTGCAGGCCGTAGCTCTGGTTGGCCGGACCTTCGCGCACGCTGTGCAGGAACACCAGCTCATCGGCATGTTCGGTGGCATCGAGGTGCACATTGGCCACCGGGCCCAGCTCCTCAGCCAGGCTGGTCAGCTCGAAGTAGTGAGTTGCGAACAGGGTAAACGCGCCCACCTTGCTGGCGATGTGGTGGGCAACGGCCCAGGCCAGCGACAGGCCGTCGAAGGTGCTGGTACCGCGACCGACTTCGTCCATCAGGACCAGGCTCTGGTCAGTGGCGTTGTGCAGGATGTTGGCAGTTTCAGTCATCTCCACCATGAAAGTGGAGCGGCCGCCAGCAAGGTCGTCACCGGCGCCGATCCGCGTGAAAATCCGGTCGACCGGGCCGATCACCGCGCGCCGCGCCGGTACATAGCTGCCGATGTGTGCCAGCAGCACGATTAGCGCATTCTGTCGCATGTAGGTCGATTTGCCGCCCATGTTTGGCCCGGTAATGATCAGCATGCGGCGCTGGTCGTCGAGCTGCAGGTCATTGGGTACAAACGGGTCGTCGCGTACCTGCTCGACGACCGGATGGCGGCCATCCGTAATTGCCAGCACCGGCCCGGTGCGTAATTCGGGCCGGCAGTAGTCCAGCCGCACGGCGCAATCAGCGAGCGTGTTCAGCACGTCCACGGTGGCGAGCGCGGTTGCCGTTGCCTGCAGGGCTGCCAGTTCCTCGATGAGATTATCGAGCAGTCCGTCGTACAGTTCCTTTTCCCGCGCCAGTGCCCGTTCGCGTGCGCCCAGCACCTTGTCTTCGAAGTCCTTCAGTTCCGGCGTGATGTAGCGTTCGCTGTTTTTCAGCGTCTGTCGCCGGATGTAGTTGTCAGGAGCGCGTTCAGCCTGGCTGCGGCTGAGCTCTATGTAATAGCCATGCACCCGGTTGTAACCCAGCTTGAGATTTGCCAGTCCGGTTCGTTCACGCTCGCTTTGTTCGAGGTCGATAAGGAATTGCCCCGCGTCGGTACTGATACGACGCAGCTCATCCAGCTCGGCATCGTAGCCGTCCGCCAGCATGCCGCCGTCGCGTATCGTTACCGGTGGTGATTCGACCACCGCACGCTGCAGCAATTCGGACACCTGCGGGTGCCCGCTGCAGTCCCGCGCCAGGTTTCGAAGCTGTTCATCAGGCAGCACTGCAAGCAGGTCGTGCAGTTGCGGCAATCGCGCCAGCGCATCGCGCAGTTGCGCGAGATCACGCGGGCGTGCCGAGCGTAGTCCGACGCGCGCCAGTATTCGCTCTATGTCGCCGATGCCACGAAGCGATTCATGCAGCGATTCGCAGGCAGCGGCATCGATCAGGGTCGCAATCGCGCTGTAGCGTTGTTCCAGCAGCCCGTGATCGCGCAGCGGGCGGCCGATCCAGCGCCGTAGTTCGCGGCTGCCCATCGCGGTGGCGTTGCGATCCAGGATACCCACCAGCGTGTCTTTCTCACGTCCGGCCAGGCTTGAATCCAGTTCGAGGTTGCGCCGGGTTGCTGCATCCAGCTGCAACGCCTGTTCATGACGCTCGGCATGGATTTCGCGCAGGTGCGGCAATGCCGACTTCTGGGTGTCGCGGAGGTATTGCAGCAGAGCGCCGGCGGCGGCGATTGCCAGGTCAAGATCATCGACGCCAAAACCGCACAGGTCGCGGGTGCCGAACTGCTCGCACAGCAGGCGTTGCGCGGTTTCTGTATCGAAGTGCCAGGGCGGTCGCTGACGCAGGCCGGGGTGATCTGCCAGCACTGACGGTCCGGCATCTTCCGCCACGAGAACTTCGGCTGGCCGGATACGTTGCAGCTCTGCCTCCAGCGCGGCCTTTGATATCGTTTCCATCACGCGAAAGCGCCCGCTGGAAAGATCGAGCCATGCCAGGCCGGTTTGCTCGCCGCTTACGTGAGCCGCCAGCAGGTAGTTGTCGCGGGCATCCTCGAGCAGTGCCTGGTCTGTAACTGTGCCGGGCGTCACCACGCGCACTACGGCGCGCTCTACGGGTCCTTTGAATTTGCCGGGGTCACCAATCTGCTCGCAAATTGCCACCGACTCACCCTGCCGCACCAGTCGCGCCAGGTAAGTGTCAACCGAGTGCACCGGCACGCCGGCCATCGGTATTGGCGTGCCGGCTGACTGGCCACGCGTAGTCAGTGCGATATCTATCAGCGTTGCCGCACGCTGGGCATCGTCATAAAACATCTCATAGAAGTCGCCCATACGGTAAAAAAGCAGCGTATCGGGGTACTCTGCTTTGATCCCCAGGTACTGGCGCATCATCGGGGTATGTTGGTCGTTTCTGCTGCGACTCATTAGACTGCGGCGAGGAGGCAAACGAGAATGCTAATCAGCGCATCCGGCTACGGCAACCGGTGAAAGTTTTGCACGTCGAAGCCGGTCGCCATCTCTATGGCGGCCCGGCGCAGGTCCTGTTGTTGCTCCGGGGCTTGCGCGCGGAAGGTGTAGAGAATGTTCTGGTTTGTCCGGAGGGCAGCGCTATTGCCGCAGCCAGCCCGGCTGCGCAGTTGCGGCAGGTGCCGCTGCGTGGCGACATCGATGTCGCCGGCGTGCCAAGGCTGCGGCGAATCATCCGCCAGACCAGTCCCGATATCGTTCATCTGCACAGCAGGCGTGGTGCCGACTGGATTGGCGGACTGGCGTCGCTGCGGCTGGGTATCCCGGTAGTGCTGTCACGTCGGGTCGACAACCGCGAGTCGCGACTACTGGCAACCGCCAAATACGCGCTGGTCGACCGCATCATTGCCATTTCCCACGCAATTTATAACGTACTGCACGAGGCCGGTGTCGGGCAGGAAAAACTCGTTTGCGTGCCCGACGCGGTGCCGCCATCGGCGTCATTTCCGCGTGACCGGCAGTGGCTCGAGCAGCGCTTCGGGGTGCCGCCCAACGTGCGCCTGATCGGCGTAATTGCACAACTGATCGAGCGCAAGGGACACCGCGTATTGATAAACGCATTGCCCGATATCGTGCGTCGCCATCCCGACGTGCGTGTAATGTTTTTTGGCGACGGCCGCAACCGTGCAGCGCTGCAGCAGGCAATCGACGATGCCGGCCTGAACTCTGTCGTTACCATGCCCGGCTTTTGTGATGAACTCGAACGCGTGTTGCCGAATATCGACCTGGTCGTACATCCGGCGTTGCGCGAGGGTCTGGGTGTCGCCGTGCTGGAGGCGCTGCAGGCCGGTCTGCCGGTAGTGGCCAGCGCCGCCGGCGGAATTCCTGAAGCGGTGATCGATGGCAAAAGCGGCCTGCTGGTGCCGCCGGCGGATGCTGCCGCGCTGGCCAAAGCGGTAAACAGTATTCTGGCGGACGCAACGCTGGCGTCGGCGCTCGGCCACGGAGGCCGTGCGACGGTGGCGGCAAACTTCAGTGCCGAGAAAATGGTAGCCGGAAACCTGGCTGTTTATCGCACCGTCTGAACTGCCGCGTGTAGTATGAGTCTACGATGAATGATGACATCCTTTACGCGCTGGCCGAAGAGCTGGGACAGCACCTGGCTGCCGCCGGCCTGAAGGTGACGACGGCAGAGTCGTGTACCGGGGGGTGGATCGCAAAGTGCCTGACCGACATCGCCGGCAGTTCGGCGTGGTTTGAGCGCGGACTGGTCACTTACAGCAATGCGGCAAAGTCAGCTCTGATCGATGTGCCCGTCGACCTGCTCGAGACGCACGGCGCCGTGAGCGAAGGCGTGGTGCGGGCAATGGCGCAGGGGGCACTGCATGCGGCAGGTGCAGACCTTGCAGTAGCGGTGAGCGGTATCGCCGGGCCGGATGGCGGCAGCATAGACAAGCCGGTCGGCACGGTCTGGCTGGCGTGGGCCACGCGCCAGGGCGAGCCCTGTACGTCGCGCTGCGAGGATTTCGCCGGCGATCGCGCGGCAGTCCGGCGCCAGGCAGTAGCGGCCGCGCTGGAAGGTTTGATTGAAATAGTCTCGTCGTAGCAGCGGCGGGTATCTCTTTTTTGGGGGATTGATGAAGAAGTTCCTGAAGTGGTTCGGTCTGGGTTCCGGGGCAGTTGTTTTGCTGCTCGGCGCATTTGTTGTCAACAGCATCTGGTTCAAGCCCGTTTTCATCGAGGTTTTTTTCGAGCGGGCGTTCCTGGAGTTCGGTTTGCAGAGCCCGCAGTCGCTGAGCTCTATGCGGCTGCTGGAAGGTCTTGGTATACGCGGCCATAACGCAAAGCTCGACGATATTTCGCCGGAACGAACCGAGTGGTTTGCCGATATGATCGAGAAAGACCTGGAGATTCTCGCGCGCTACGACCGCGGCAAGCTCAGCGGCCAGAAGGCACTGTCGTACGACATCATGGAATTTTTTCTGCAGCAGCAAAGCGGCGGGCGCGATTTTCTCTGGCACGGCTACCCGGTCAACCAGATGGGTGGCGTGCAAAACGGCTTTCCATCATTTATGGCCAGCATTCACCACATCGGCGACCGGCTGGACTGCGAACACTATATTTCGCGTCTTTCCCAGACCGGGCGCTATTTCGATCAGCTGCTGGAAGACCTGCGACTGCGCGAGAGCAGGGGCATCATTCCGCCGCGTTTTGCGGTGGAAAAAGTCCTCGACGAAATGAATGGCTTTATCGGCAAGCCGCCGACCGAGAATATTCTCTATACGTCGTTTGCCGAAAAATCAGAGCAACTGTCCGGTATCGAGCAAGCGGAACTGGATAAGTTGCTGCAACAGGTCCAGACGGAAATTGATGACACCGTTTACCCGGCCTACCGTAATCTGATTGCTTATTTCGAAGGCTTAAAGGCCAAAGCAACAACCAACCACGGTGTATGGAAGCTGCCCAACGGTGATGCCTACTACGCGCAGCAGCTGTTCCAGCACACCACGACACGGTTGACGGCCGATGAAATTCACCAGATCGGTCTGGACGAAGTTGCCCGCATCAGCGCCGAAATGGATCGGATACTGGTCGCCCAGGGTTACACCGAAGGGACAGTTGGTGAGCGCATGGTGGCGCTTGGCCGGGAGGAGCAGTTTCTTTATCCCAATACGGACGAGGGCCGGCAACAGCTGATCGACGATTTCCAGGAAATTATTAATGAAATAGACGCCGGCATCAGCGAGATGTTTGACCTTGAGATCAAGGCACCGGTCGAAGTGCGCCGGGTCCCGGAATTTCGCGAGGAGGGTTCGGCGCTTGCCTACTACCAGGGTCCGTCACAGGATGGCAGCCGTCCCGGCGTGTTTTTTCTGAACCTGCGTGATACGCATGAGCACCCCACCTGGAGCCTGCGCACGCTTGCCTATCACGAGGCGATACCAGGGCATCACTACCAGACATCCATCCAGAGTGAGCTGAGCGGTGTGCCGCAGTTTCGCAAGTTTCTCGGGTTTACCGCCTTTTCCGAGGGTTGGGGGCTATACGCTGAGCGTCTTGCCTGGGAAGCCGGTTATCTCGACGACGATCCGTTCAGTGACCTTGGCCGGCTCAAGGACGAAATGCTGCGGGCGGTCCGGCTGGTCGTCGACACCGGTGTGCACCAGAAGCGCTGGACCCGTGAGCAGGCGATTGACTACATGGTTGAATACACCGGTACCCGGCTGTCCGATGCTACTGCCGAAATCGAACGCTACATGGTGTGGCCCGGTCAGGCGACGGCCTACAAGGTCGGGATGATCAAATTGCTGGAGCTACGCGGGAAGGCCAAAGCAGAGCTTGGAGAGGCTTTCGACATCCGAGAGTTTCATCGCGCCGTTCTGCAGAATGGGGATGTTCCGCTGTTTCTGCTGGAACGCGAGATTGATCGCTACATAGAAGACAAGAAAACTTCAGCCTGAGGTGCTTCAGTCCTGCGGCGTCTGATCGTCATCCCTGATGATGTACATGCCGACGCCGAGACGTATGGTCTTTTCGCCATCGTCAGTAAGCTCGTGCTCGGTCATCCAGGCGTCCACTTTCTCAAGAAATTCCTGTCCTTCGCGAGCCAGCATTTCGCGAAATTCGTCTTGCACGTGCTCGGGCATGCTGGTGTTGCTGGCGCGGCGCTCCAGCCAGCGCGCGCCATTTTCACCGCGGAATAGATTCCGCATAACGGTCGTGCCGACATCTTCGAGGACGCTGCCGGCACGCAGTAAATGCTCCGGTTTGGCCGGGTTGGGACGGTAGTTACGGTAAACCGGCTGCAGCAGCCCGTCGTCGTTTTTCTGGACCGTACCGCAATTGAGTAGCTCGCGGAGTATTGCGCTGGCCGGAACATCGCCGCCATAGCGAGCCTTGAGACTGGCAAAGCTCGGTGGTAGTCCGTCTGCGGGCAGGGGTCGTGGCAATCCGTCGTCGTCGAGGTAGTCCGTGTCCTGGAACCAGCCCGACAGCACCCGCGCGATTCGATCCTGGTTGCCCGGCTCAAAAACCGCACCACCTCCCGCTTCAATCTGGTCGGCTATCCGGCGGACTTCTTTGCGCGCCAGGCCGGTCAGCAAAGCCGTGCGCGAAATGCTGGTTGGCCGTCCGCCAAGACCAAACTCACGGCGCGCAACATCCACATACACTTCGCGCGTCACCTTGAGCATGTCCCGGTGCACGATGCCGCTCTTGAGCAACATGCGAATGATGGGGCGCAGCATGACGCGACAGGCGCGGAGCACATAGGACTTGCTGTCCGGCTCCTCGCCTGCGCGTGCGCCAAGCTGCGGTGGCAACATTACGATCATGATCCTATTGTCTGGTGCAGAGGCAGACCTTGTCCACGATTACTTACCTTAAGTCCGGAACATACCTTCAAGGCCATTGCAGATCAGCTGCAGGTTACCCAGCTTGAGCAGGCACGCCCCGTCGGTACCGCCCTCATCAATGCCTCTGGCGCCGCCCTCGTCGATGCCCCTGGTGCCGCCTTCGTCGATACCAAGGATCCCGCCCTCGTCGATGCCCTGGTTGCCGCCTTCGTCGATCCCGAGGATCCCGCCTTCATCGATACCGGCAAAAGCGGTGCCTGCTGCAAACGTAAGGGCAGCCAGAAATGTAATTAAACTGGTCTTCATGGTGTCTTCCTCCGCGCTGGATGATTGCCGGGCTGGCGGAGGAGACGGCGCCACAGGATGGTGGCCATCCCTGGCCGCAGTCGCCCTCCCTGCCAATCGAACCCGGCGTTGAAAAATGAAAGGGCGCCGCACTGACATTTCTTTTGCGTCAGTTTCAGCGTCTTATAATTGGGGATAATAACCCCATTTATCGGTCTTGCAACCAGTTAGGGCCGGTTTTTCGCAGGGTATTGTTTTAGCGGCAGAAATATCGGGGCCGGGTTAGGCTTTGGCGATGACAGGGACAACAAAGCGGCTGTTTTTCGCGCTGTGGCCGGACGAGGAAACAGGCGACAGCATTCTGCGCGCGACCCGCAGCGTGGTCGCAGACAGCGAGGGGCGGCCCGTGCTGCCACAGAATCTGCACATTACCCTGGCGTTTCTGCACTCAGTTGATTCCGAGACGGTGGCCTGTGTCGAGCAGGCGGCAACCAGGGTCACCACCAGTGCGTTTGACCTGGTACTCGACCGGGTCGGTTTCTGGCACCGCAGCCGGATTCTCTGGCTGGCTCCTGCGCCCGAGGAGGTCGCAGCACCAGGAATACTTGCGGATGCGCTGTGGCGCGAACTGGAAGTCTGCGGTTTTTCTGCCGAGCGGCGCCGCTACCGCCCGCACGTCACCCTGGCGCGCAAGGCACAGCACGCGGTATACGCCACGGCCGTGCCGAAAGTGCGCTGGCGGGCGGACAGTTTCTGCCTGGTTGAATCGATTACCGGGCAGCGCCAGTCGGAATACCTGATCCTGCGTACCTTTCCGTTGCGCTGACCTGAGCAAAAGCGGGGAATATCAAGGGCTCTAAAACGAAAGCGCAGGTAATCCCTTTGGCGCTGCAAAAAGTCACCGTTGATACAGGTATTTGGTAGCTGTCGGGCGCAATGTTCCGTGACATAATTGCGCCAGTTTCCACGGCAAATTTACGTACTCACAGGTGATTCGGATGGACGACAACAGAAAGAAAGCTCTCTCGGCCGCCCTTGGCCAGATCGAAAAGCAGTTCGGCAAAGGGTCGGTCATGCGGCTGGGCGACCCTGGCGCCATCCCGGATATCGAGGTCGTTTCCACCGGTTCGCTGGGCCTGGACATCGCGCTGGGTGTCGGTGGCCTGCCGCGCGGGCGCGTTGTAGAAATTTACGGTCCGGAAGCGTCCGGTAAAACGACGCTCACCCTGCAGGTGGTTGCCGAGGCGCAGAAGGCAGGCGGCACCACGGCATTTGTCGATGCCGAGCACGCGCTCGACCCGGTTTACGCGGAGAAGCTGGGTGTCAACGTCGACGACCTGCTGGTGTCACAGCCTGACACTGGCGAACAGGCACTGGAAATAACCGACATGCTGGTGCGCTCCGGCGCGGTCGACGTTGTCGTTATCGACTCCGTCGCTGCACTGACGCCAAAGGCCGAAATCGAGGGCGACATGGGCGATTCACACGTCGGCCTGCACGCCCGGCTGATGTCCCAGGCGCTGCGCAAGCTGACAGCAAATATCAAGCGCTCCAATACGCTGGTTATTTTTATTAACCAGATCCGCATGAAGATCGGCGTCATGTTTGGCAGCCCCGAAACCACCACAGGCGGCAACGCGCTCAAGTTCTACTCGTCGGTGCGGCTCGATATCCGTCGTATCGGCGCCATCAAGAAGGGCGATGAAGTCATCGGTAACCAGACCCGGGTCAAGGTGGTTAAAAACAAGGTCTCACCGCCATTCCGCAAGGCCGAATTCGAGATCCTTTATGGTGCCGGCATTTCGCGTGAGGGCGAGCTGATCGATCTCGGTGTCGAGCACGGGCTGGTGCAGAAGTCCGGCGCCTGGTACACGGCTGAAAGCGAGCGCATTGGTCAGGGTAAAGACAACGCACGCCGTTATCTAATTGAACATGCCGAGCTGGCTGACAGGATCGATCGCGAACTGCGTGACAAACTACTGCCAAAGAGCGTATCTGCCGATGCTGCTGAAGAAGCAGAGGAAGAAGACAGCAAAGCGGTGAAGAAGGCAGGCTGAGGGATTACCCGTGCAAAGCCGGGTCGCGCGTGCGGCCCGGCTTTTTTATTCCGCAATGAACGACGAGGAATTACAACGCGCACGCGAGGCCGGCCTAAACCTGCTGGCCCGTCGCGAGCACAGCCGGCAGGAGCTGCGCGCCAAGCTGGCAACGCGCGGCTACGATACCGATACTGTTGAAAACACCCTCGCTGGCCTGGTCGAGGAGGGCCTGCTCAGCGAGGTGCGCTTCGCCGAATCCTATGTCGCCTCGCGCAGCCGTCGCGGGGTGGGTCCGCTGCGTCTGCGGGCGGAATTGCGCCAGCGCGGGCTGGATGATGCGGCCATCGATGACGCCCTGGCTGATCCGGGGCTCGACTGGATCGCCCAGGCGCGTCAGGCAAAGCAGAAGAAATTTGGCGATGCCGCGCCCGCAGATCTGCGTGAGCGAGCCCGTCAGACCCGGTTTCTGGAGTATCGCGGCTTCGATGCCGAGCAGATTCGCGCTGTGCTGGGCCGGCAATAGTCGGCGGGCGTTGTGCTGCAACGCCGAGATGGCACAATACCGGCGTGAAAAGCCGTGACGTAAGAAAGAGTTTCCTCGACTATTTTTCGGGGAAGGGCCACCAGGTGCTGCCTTCGAGCTCGCTGGTGCCGGCCAATGATCCTACCTTGCTGTTTACCAATGCCGGCATGGTGCAATTCAAGGATGTCTTTCTCGGCAACGACAAGCGCAGCTACAGTCGCGCTGTGACGTCGCAACGTTGCGTGCGCGCCGGTGGCAAGCATAACGACCTCGAGAACGTGGGCTACACCACGCGTCATCATACGTTTTTCGAAATGCTGGGAAATTTCAGCTTCGGCGACTACTTCAAGCGCGAGGCGATCGAGTATGCATGGGAGTACGTCACCGCCACGCTGGGTCTTGATCCGGCACGGTTATGGGTGACGATTTACCATGATGACGACGAGGCGGGCGACATCTGGCTGAAGCATATCGGCGTTGACCCTGCGCGTTTCGCTCGTCTCGGCAAGAAAGACAATTTCTGGGCCATGGGCGATACCGGACCGTGCGGACCCTGCTCGGAGATTTTTTACGACCACGGTCCCGGGGTTGCAGGTGGACCGCCCGGATCTCCCGACGAAGACGGCGACCGCTATGTCGAGGTGTGGAACCTCGTCTTCATGCAGTACGACCGCGGCGCCGATGGCACGATGACCGAGCTGCCGCGCCCGTCGGTCGATACCGGGATGGGGCTGGAACGTGCCGCGGCGGTGATGCAGGGCGTGCACAGCAACTACGATATCGACCTGTTTCGCGGCATTATCAAAGACGCGATCGAGGCTACCGGCGCGGCCGACCCAGCCGACTCCTCGTTGCGTGTCATCGCCGACCACATCCGCGCCAGCTCATTCCTGGTCACCGATGGGGTGCTGCCATCCAACGAGGGCCGCGGCTACGTACTCAAACGCATTATTCGCCGCGCGATACGCCATGGTTACAAGCTCGGTTGCAACGAACCGTTTTTTCACAAGCTGGTGACATCGCTCGACCGTGAGATGGGCGACGCTTATCCCGAATTGCGCGAGAAAAGCAGTTTTGTCGCACGCACGCTGCTAAAAGAGGAAGAGCAATTTGCCGAGACGCTGGAACGTGGCATGGGATTGCTCGAGTCGGTGATCGCCGACCTGTCCGGCAAAACGATCCCCGGGGAAACCGTATTCAAGCTTTACGATACTTATGGCTTTCCGGAAGACCTCACGGCCGATATCGCCCGCGAGCGCGGTCTTGCCGTCGACAAGGCCGGTTTTGATGCCGCGATGGCGCAGCAGCGTGAAAAATCGCATGCTGGCAGCAAGTTCGAGCGCACCTACAGCAAGCAGCTTGAAACGGAAGCCATTACCGAATTTACCGGTTACGACGCTACCGAGGGTGACGGCAAGGTCGTTGGCCTGTATGTCGATGGCGCCGCGGTGGATCAGATCAGCAGCGGCCAGGATGCCATCGTCATACTGGACCGCACGCCGTTTTATGCTGAAAGCGGTGGTCAGGTCGGTGACACCGGCACGCTGGTCGCCGTGGACGCACAATTCGAAGTCAGCGACACGCAGAAGTTAGCCAGGGCACACGGTCATATTGGCAAGCTTGCGTCTGGCAGTATTGCCATTGGCGATCGGCTGAATGCCACGGTCGATGCGGCGCGGCGCCAGAACATCATCCTGAATCACTCCGCCACCCACCTGCTGCATGCCGCCCTGCGTAAAGTTCTGGGTACGCATGTCGTGCAGAAAGGTTCACTGGTCGCGCCTGACCGGCTGCGTTTCGATTTTGCACACGACGCGCCGGTGACCGCTGAGCAGGCGCAGCAGATCGAGGACCTGGTTAACCGTGAAATCCGCGCCAACGCGGCCGGAGAAACACGCGTGCTGCCTTACGAGCAGGCCGTGGAGCAGGGGGCGCTGGCTTTCTTCGGCGAAAAATACGACGACGAAGTGCGGGTATTGCGCCTGGGCGATTTTTCCATGGAGCTTTGTGGCGGCACTCACGTGCAGCGCGCCGGTGACATCGGGCTGTTCAAACTGATAAACGAAACCGGTATCGCGGCAGGCGTGCGACGCGTCGAAGCGCTGACCGGTGAGGCCGCCGTGGCCTACGTCCGCGAGGCGGACCGGCGGCTGGCCCGGGTCAGCGATTTGCTCCGCAGCAATCGTGATGAGGTCGAAACCCGCCTCCATGATCTGCTCGAGCGCAGCAAGTCGGCCGAGAAGGAAATCCGGCAGCTGAAAACCCAGCTGCTTGGTGCCGGCAGCGAAGACCCGGTAACAAAAGCCGTGGAAGTTAATGGCATAAAAGTGCTGGCGCTGCGTGTCGATGGCGGCAACCCCAAGATGCTGCGCGACGCCATGGATCGCTTTCGCGACAAGCTCGGTGACTCTGTCGTCGTGCTGGGCGCGGCCGACGGCGACAAGGTGCGGCTGGTGGCCGGGGTCGCCAGGCCATTGACCGACAGGCTCAGGGCCGGCGACATCATCGCAAAAGTAGCCGAGCAGGTCGGTGGCCGCGGCGGTGGTCGTGCCGACATGGCGCAGGCCGGCGGTAATGATCCGTCACGGCTCGACGATGCGCTGGCCTCGGTCGAGCAGCTGGTGCGCGACGCTCTTTAGCGGCTATTCCTGCCAGTCATCCGCCAGGTAGCGTGCGCCGCGCCACATCAGGATGGCCGCAACGAAATACAGCAGCAGACTGGCCAGCAGGGCGTAGCGCAGGCCATTGTCGCCGAAGCGGACGGTCAGCGCGTCTGACAAGGCACCCAGCACTGCCGTACCCAGCCCCAGTCCGACCAGGTTGACCTTGAAAATCAAAATCGCTGCGGCAGTCACCCGCATGTCGGCACGCACCAGGTGCTGCACCGCGGCCAGCACCGGCCCCAGCCAGGCCAGGCCCAGCCCGGTTGGCAGCAGCAGCACGACAAATGCGATTCCAGCTGACGGCGCCATTATGCCGACTGCGTATAGCGGTGCCGACAGGGCAAACGCCGCGGCGGGCAGCAGCGCATAGACAGCGCGGTTGTTGCGGCCATAGCGATCGACCAGCATGCCGCCGAGCCACAGCCCGGCTGTACCACCGATGAGAAACAACGCCGCCATGAAAAATGCGGTGTCCAGCAGCTCGAGCCCGTAGCTGCGTGTCACCAGCGACGGCAGCCAGAAAATAATCCCGTAGCCGACAACCGATGCTGCCACCGCCCCCAGGCCGACAAGCCAGTAGCTGCGCTTGCCGGCGAGTGTGGCCCATATTTGTTTTAGCCTGGCCGGCGGCAGCGCAGCGGACGCGTCGTAGCGGCCACGCGGCGGCTCGGCGACAGTAAAGCGAAAGATCGGTGCAACGATTACCCCGGCGAGCCCCACAATGATAAAGGCGTAGCGCCAGTCAGTGGCGGTCGAGACCGCGCCACCCAGCAGCATGCTCAGCGCAATACCAATGGGCACGCCGAATGAATAGACGGCGAGCGCCCGGGCGCGCTGGTGCGACGGGAAGTAGTCGGATATGAGCGAGTGGGCCGGGGCGACGCCACCGGATTCACCGATACCAACGCCAAGGCGCGCCATGAACAGCTGCCAGAAGCCCTGCGCCATTCCGCATGCTGCCGTCATTACGCTCCACAGCAGCAAGGCGTACATCATGATCCTGGTGCGGCTGTAGCGATCTGCCAGCAGGGCGACCGGGATACCGAGCGTGGAGTAGAACAGCGCAAAAGCGGTTCCCCCGAGCAGGCCCAGTTGAGTATCCGACAAGCCAAGATCCGCCTTGACGGGAATTGCGAGGATGCTGAGGATCTGCCGGTCGAGAAAATTGAGTGTATAGACGGCCAGCAACATCAGCAGCACGTACAGCCGCCGCGAATCGGTCGTTGCCCCGGTTGAAGTATTCATCGGCAGCACTTATAGCACGACAGAATAAGTTGTATTCTGTCAGCCAACGTTGTGGCGGCACGCATATTTCTGCCACATTCCGGCTGTAGCATGACAGCAGTGGCAGTTTCCCGGAGCATCTCCTGGCACTAATCGTCCAGAAATTCGGCGGCACCTCAGTCGGCAGTGTCGAACTGATACAAGCCGCAGCAGAACGCACGCTTGCCACCCGCAACGACGGGCATCGCGTGGTCGTGGTGCTTTCTGCCATGGGCGACACCACCGATCGCCTGGCCGGGCTGGCGCGGCGCATCGCGCAACGGCCCGGGTCGCGCGAAATGGACATGCTGTTGACATCCGGTGAGCAGGTTTCTATCGCGCTGATGTGCATGGCGCTGCAGGAGCGCGGTGTCAATGCGCGGTCGTACCTTGGCAGCCAGGTGCCGATCGTGACGGACGGCGTGTTTGGCAAGGCACGCATCAGGCACGTTGGCTGCGAGCGGCTGCTGGCCGATCTCGATGAAGGTACGGTGCCGGTGGTGGCGGGCTTCCAGGGCGCCGCCGGGAACGGCGAAATTACCTCGCTGGGCCGCGGCGGCTCGGACACGACCGCTGTGGCGCTTGCCGCCGCGCTGGACGCCGAAGAATGCCAGATTCTTTCCGATGTCGACGGCATTTACACCACCGATCCGCGCGTGGTTCCGGCGGCGCGGCGCATGGAGAGGGTTACCTTTGAAGAGATCCTCGAGATGTCCAGCCTCGGCTCCCGCGTATTGCAGCGACGCGCAGTGGAGTTCGCCGGCAAGTACAATGTACCGTTGCGGGTCATGTCGGCAACCGGGCAGGGGCCCGGCACACTAATCAGCTATGAGGCACCGGAATTGGAAGGACCAGTCGTATCAGGAATCGCGTTCAATCGCGACGAGGCGGAGATCACCATCGCCAGCGTCCCGGACGAGCCCGGGGTGGCCTACCAGATACTGGCACCGGTGGCAGACGCCCGTATCGAAGTTGACATGATCGTGCTCAACGCGCCGCGCGACGGCCGGGTGGATCTGAGCTTTACGGTGCACCGCAGCGATTTTGACGAGACCCGACAGCTGGTTGAGGCCGCGGTGGGGCGGGACTCGACCACAGAAGTGATTGGAAACGCCCAGGTCGCCAAGATTTCAGTGGTTGGGGTCGGGATGCGCTCGCACGCGGGAATCGCGGCGCGCATGTTTGAGGCCCTGGCGGCCGAGGGGATCAACGTCCGCATGATCGCCACCAGTGAGATCAAGGTGTCGGTGCTGGTGGAGGAGCGCTACCTGGAGCTGGGAGTGCGCAGCCTCCATGAGGCCTTCGGACTAGACCAGATAGCTGGTGGCGGGGCGACATAACGCCCTCTATACTTCGACACAACTTTTCACAAAAGACACATTCTTTCTGTAGGTTCTGCTAATATAATGCCGCCTTTATATCGGGCGCAGGAATTTAGGGGATCCTGAACCCGGATAGAAGTGATAACAAAAATTCCAGTAGCAGCCAGCCGGACAGGTAGCTACCACCCTGGAAAAGTACAAGGAAAATGGTGTGATTGAGTAGCTGAGGAGGCTTGGATGCTAATTCTGACGAGGCGCGTGGGCGAGACCGTCATGATCGGGGACGAAGTTACGGTGACCGTCCTCGGGGTCAAAGGAAATCAGGTTCGTATCGGGGTTAATGCCCCGAAAAACGTGGCGGTGCATCGCGAGGAGATTTACGAGAGGATCCAGCGCGAGGAAACCGAGGGCGGCGAGAAAGCGGCCGACAACAACGGCGGGGACTAGCCGGCCGGTTGTCCCCGTCCGCTGAGCACGGCATTTGCCGGGCCACATCTTTACCCATTCCCGTTGCGCAAGTACCATGAGCCGTCCTGGCAGCTCACGCTGCCCGTGGAGAGATGGCTGAGTGGTCGAAAGCGCTCCCCTGCTAAGGGAGTAAGGGTTAAAAGCCCTTCGAGGGTTCGAATCCCTCTCTCTCCGCCAGTTTAAAAGCGGCGCCGTGCGTAACAGCACGCGCGCCGGCTTCGAATGCGGGCCACGGGGGACGGACGTTTAGTGGCTTTGCTTCAGGACAGCAGGGACGCTCAAATTTTGTGGGAGCGGCTTCCATCCGCGACTACATGCGAGGTCTCGTAGGAGCGGCATTACTTGCCGCCGGAATCCGGGTCCTGGCATGGCAGGAGCGGCTTCCATCCGCGACTACATGCGAGGTCTCGTGGGAGCGGCATCTTGCCGCGATTACTTGCCGCCGGAATCCGGGTCCTGGCATCGCAGGAGCGGCTTCAGCCGCGAATCCCGAGTCGTCCTGTACAGCGCTGCCGGCAGACACCCGCGAAAAAATCTGTACACTACGCAATCCACGCGCCCGTAGCTCAGCTGGATAGAGTACCTGGCTACGAACCAGGCGGTCGGGAGTTCGAATCTCTCCGGGCGCGCCATATTGTTTAAACGTCGCTTCAGCGACGTTTTTTTTTGGAGGCGCGCC
>JABDJB010000110.1 GCA_013003425.1 Gammaproteobacteria bacterium
GATCCGCGCATCCTGGTTGGACTCGGCCGGCATGACGGGCCCGTGGACGTGCTGGTGGAATGGCGCAACCGGGCGGCCGAGGTCTGGCCTGGCCTGTCGGCTCGTTCCTATCACGCACTCACCCCGGGGCAGGGCACCCCGAAAACCACGTTTTGCCCGGACAATCTGTCCAGCCTGTGCCGGCAGCACTAACCGGGAGGCTGCCGCCGCAGGATTCGCAGTTCGGGTGGCTGTCCTGACGTATTGATACGCGCTGTTGGCCGACTTTACAGTTCCCGTCGCTCCATGGCCGAGCGTAGGCATAACCCATTGAAATCATTGGGGCTTATTTCTTCGGCACAATTCATTCCAAGGTTCTATAATTAAGGGACGACGGCATTTTGAGCCGGGACTGTCCTGCATCGTCCCGGTTCAGAAACATTGCAATCTGTGGAGAGATCAATTATGAAACTGCACACGCTCCTCGCCGGACTGGTGCTTTCAATCTATAGCATCAGCGCCCAGGCCTTAATACTGGACTTTCAATCGGTCGGATTCTCCGATGGTACGGGCGGCTCCTATGCCTCCATCTATCAGCAGGACGGCTTCGACATTCGCACCCCACAAACAGACAGCATGCATTTCCATATGGGGCAGCTGGCTGTTGGAGACCCTGAAGGCGTTCTTCCCGGATGGCTGGGTTTTCACAATATCATTGTCGATGACGTCACGGTTATGAACACCGTGACGCTAACCCGCATTGACGGTGGCGCATTTAACTTCGACAGCTTTGACATTCTCGGTACAGAGGCAAGCATGATGTGGACCTCGCGCCAGAATCGCTGGCACAACGGGGAAATTACGATCATGTCGTCTAATGGCGATGTCATGGTGGTTCCGGCCAGCACCTGGCAGAGCAACGATCCGGAAACGCCTGACCAGACGTTTCTGGTCGGCTGGACCAACGTGACCTGGGTGACTTTCCTGCAAGCTCCGGATTCCAGTTTTGCCGACGGCGAAATAACAATGATGGACAACGTAATTGTCACCCCCGCAGCGGCCGACACGGACAATGACTCCGTTGTTGACAGCAACGATAACTGCACGCTGGTTGCAAATAACTCCCAGCTGGATAGTGATAGCGACAACATCGGTAACGCCTGCGATGGCGATATCGACAACGACTGCGATGTCGACATTAATGACCTTGCGTTTTATCGGGTCAACTTCCTGCAGGACGGCGATCTGCCCACCGACAACAACGGTGACGGCACGACCGATCTGGCCGACCTTTCGATACTCCGGACGCTGTTCCTGGCACCGGTCGGACCCAGCGGCCTGCCAAACGCCTGCACGACGAATTGAACCTGCGCTCTGCCCGCACTGCTGATCTTATTCAGCAGTGCGGCGCAGGCCCGCCGATGCTTGCCGGTTTAACCTGAGCTGCTGCCATCAAACACCGCCAACGGGCGACTATATTCCTGGGTGAGTAGCGCTACAGGCCGGTCGCGGCCTGGCCTCCTCTGTCGCCTCATTCTTTCACCCGCACACCTCGGGCAGGACACCCGAAACTGTGCCTTGCACGAGTCTTCACTCGCGCCCGACGAGTGACGCAGAGCCTTATCGAAGGCATGAAAAAACCCGTAATGCCGGCCTGAGGGCCCACATTACGGGTTTATGAGCTGGACGCTTTTATTTAGCTGGAACGCCGCATGCCAACCAGGGCCAGCAGAGCAGAACCCAACATCCAGACAGCAGCCGGTACCGGTACCGCGCTGACTACCAGGTTGTCCATCATCGTGATTTCGCCATCAGCGTTGCTGGAGAACTCATCGGCCAGAAAAGTAACCCAGGTTACGTTGGTCCAACCGACCAGGAACGTCTGGTCAGGCGTTTCCGGGTCTTGCGGCTGCCACGTGCTCGCTGGAATGACCATGACATCGCCATTGGATGACATGATTGTAATTTCCGGGTTGTGCCAGCGATTCTGGCGTGAAGTCCACATTGCGCTGGCGAAGGTGCCCAGAATGTCGAAGCTGTCGAAGTTGAATGCGCCGCCATCGATGCGGGTCAGCCTCACTTCGTTCAGAACCGAGTTGTCGCCGATGCCATTGTGAAAACCCAGCCAACCCGGCAGGGCGCCTTCCGGGTCTCCGGTAGCCAGCTGACCCATATGGAAATGCATGCTGTCTGTTTGTGGGGTGCGAATGTCGAAGCCGTCCTGCTGATAGATCGAGGCGTACGAGCCGCCCGTACCATCGGAAAAACCGGCCGACTGAAAGTCGAGTATTAGTGCCTGGGCGCTGACGCTGAAGACTGAAAGCGCGAGGCCGGCGAACAGCGTAGTCATTCTTTTCATCACTCTCTCCCTAAATTTCTGTCGGTTTTGAGCCCCTGTTATGCCGTCACGGGGCCGAAAACGCGTATTCTCTAAAAAATCAATGCATTAAGCGTGCCAAGCAAAAAATATCCTTTGCTTTCCATGCGTTACAGTGTGCCCTCAATGCGAAACGTCGGAGAGTGTAAAGTTTTCCAACATTGTTTTCAATTCATGCGGGTATAAATAAGTCAAATCATGCTGCCGGCCGCTCGTGCTTATACTGCAACCATGAAAGGCAATCTCCTGTTGCTCGATGCGGCGATTAACCTGGTTCTGGGCGTGGCACTGCTGTGGTTTCCGGCCGGGCTGGTGGAACGGCTGGGCCTGCCCGCGGCGATGCCGGCGTTTTATCCGGGCATCCTCGGGGCGGTGCTAATTGGCATCGGCATCGCGCTGCTGGTCGAGCACTACCGCGCGGGCCGCGGGCTGGGCCTGCAGGGGGCTATCAGCATCAACCTCTGTGGCGGGCTGGCGCTGGCAGCATGGCTGGTGTCGGGCAACCTGGCGCTACCGACACATGGCTTCGTATTGCTGTGGGGCGTGGTCGCGGTGCTGATTGGAATCAGTCTGGTCGAATTCCTTGCAGGCCGCCGCTAACCCGAGTCGCGGCGAGGCAAATTGACAACGCTGTCATTTTTTGGCATAAAGAGCAACTCAGAATTTCGATAAATAGAAAATATCTGATTCTTTTTAGGGGGTTAACTTAATGCACTCGCACATCCGTACGGGCCTGGCAGGCCTGATTGCTTCACTCCTTCTGGCCGGCGCTGCCACCGCGCAGCTGGCGCCTTACAGCCAGGATTTTGAAGGCCTCGATATCAACGGCGCCAACATCGGTGATGGCTGGCGTTTCTTCATCAATGTGTTCGAAGACGACGGCTCGTACCTGTTCGGCTATCCCAACGTAGCGACGCCGGCACCCAATGGCCCGCAGATTTCCGCCCTGACCAGCGGCGAAGGCGGCGCCGAGCAGGGTGCCCAGCAGCTGTCGGTTTTCAGCGACTACAACTGCTGTGCCGGACCACCCCCATCGGGCCACCAGGAGAATCTGGGCGACACGGTGGAGACGAATGTGTTCCAGGAGCAGACTATCGCCGCCGGCGATGTCGGCTCGACATGGACTTTTGGTTTCGAGTACAAGACCGGCAACCTGGGTGGCGCAACCACAGCCCTGGCATTTATCAAGGTGCTCGATCCGGCCAGTAACTTTTCACTGACCACGCAGATTTCGGTGGACGTGACAACACCGACGGCAGAATGGTCAGGCGATGAGGTCGTAATCATCATTGGCGACTGGGCCGGCCAGATTCTGCAGTTCGGTTTCCAGAGCAACGCTTCCGACTTCGAGCCGTCTGGCGTGTTTTACGACAACGTCAGCTTTTCCGGCGACAGCGGCCCGACCGGGTTTGGCCCGTTTGCTGACAACTTTGAGCTGTATGACGCCGCTGCGACTATGCCGACCGACAAGCCGCTGAACACCGGCATCCCCGGTGGCTGGCTGGTTTTCGGCAATGTATCTGCTCAGGAATCCTTCCTGTATGGTTTTGGCCCGTTCCCGGCACCAAACGATGGCGATGCATTTTCACAGATTACTACCGGTGAAGGCGGCGCCGACCAGGGTGCGCAGCAGCTTAATACGTTCAGCGCTTACAACAATGGTGACGCCCACCCCATCGGTGACCCAACTGCAGCCTGTGACGTGGCCGGCTTCAACGTCTGCCAGGTTGAGTCCGTCATCTACCAGCAATTCAACATCGGCACGGATAACCTGGGACAGACCTGGTTTTTCCGCTTCGATGCCAAGCTTCCGGACTCGGAGTTCGCACTGGCGCCACCTTCGGAAGGCGAAGCCTTTATCAAAGTGCTGGACCCTACCGACAACTTGTTCACACTTACCGCAGAAGCATCTGTAGATACCTCGAGCACGCCGACGGACTGGCAGGGCTACGGGATCTCGTTAACCATCGATCCGCTATGGGTCGGACAGGTTATCCAGATTGGTTTTGCCAACACGGCAGCTAATGGAAATCCATCAGGAATTTTCTACGACAACGTCAACTTTGCACCGGATGTCGATACCGACAACGACACAGTGTTTGACGGCAACGACAACTGCACGCTGGCTGCGAACCCGTCACAGCTCGATACCGACGGTGACAACATCGGTAATGCCTGCGACGGAGACATCGACAACAACTGCACGGTTGAGCCGGCTGACCTGGCGTTTTATCGCGTTAACTTCCTGCAGAGTGGCGATCTGGCCACCGACAACAACGGTGACGGCGTCACCGACGTGCTTGACCTGGCAATCCTGCGCACGCTGTTCCTGCTGCCGGCCGGCCCCAGCGGCCTGCCAAACGCCTGCTCGGCGCGTTGAGCCTGCGTCAATGCCATTACTACGCCGCACTGCTGATCGTTTTCAGCAGTGCGGCGCAACCCGCTGTTGCCCAGTGCACCGGCGGGTCCTGCGTATTGGTGTGGGCCGATGAGTTCGACGGCAGCAGCTTAGATACCGGCAAATGGGAACCCATGCTCGGCAACGGTGGTGCCTATGGCATCCCCGGCTGGGGTAACAACGAGCTTCAGTACTACCGCTCTGAGAATGCCACCGTTGCTAACGGTGCACTTACCATCACGGCGCGACAGGAGAACTTTGCCGGCTACAACTACACTTCGGCGAGGCTGCGCACCCGCAACCTCGGCGACTGGAAGTATGGCCGTTTCGAGATGCGGGCAAAGCTGCCGGTCACGCAGGGCATGTGGCCGGCGTTCTGGATGCTGCCAACGGACGAGGTCTATGGCGGCTGGGCAGCCAGCGGCGAAATCGACATCATGGAATCGCTCGGCCACGAGCCTGAGCGTATTTACGGCACCATCCATTACGGTGGCTCATATCCGGAGAATACGTTTTCCGGCAACACCACCTGGCTGGCACCGAACTCCGCAACCGACTTCCATGTGTACGCCATCGAGTGGGAAGAAGGCGAGATTCGCTGGTATGTCGATGGCCAGCTTTACAGCACCAAAACCGACTGGTATTCCAGCGGTATACCCTTTCCTGCACCGTTCGACCAACGCTTTCACCTGTTGCTGAACGTGGCCGTGGGCGGCAATTTTCCGGGCAACCCGGACGGCTCCACTGTTCTGCCGCAGGAATACATCATCGATTACGTGCGGGTGTACCAGCTGGCGGTCGACGTTGACCCGCCGCTGGCCGTGTTCGACGATCTGGAACATGGCGACCCGTTTGGCAACGGCTGGTTCGCCTTTGAAGGCGGCGTTGGTGGCGGCGGAATCGACGCCAACTTCAGCGACCTGCCACCTGCCGACGGCGGTATCGCCTCGCTGCAGACCGGCTGGGGCTCGGGTGGGACGCCGGGCTATATGGGCGGCTTCGGTCGCAACAACCCGATCACCCTCACGCCAAACCTGACCGAGTTTACTTTCTGGATCAACCCGGACCCGGGTAACTACCGGCTGGAAATCAACCTGCAGGAAGACGAAAACGCCGATGGTCAGTTCAACCAGGCTGTCGACGAGGAATTTCAGTACAACTGCGAAATTTCTGCGACCGGACCGTGTGCGATTGCCGGCGGAGGTTGGCAGAAAATCACCGTGCCCTTGACTGATTTTTACGACGATAACTCTTATGCCACGGGCGGTAACGGTATACTCGACGCCGGTGGTGGCAGTAGCGGGCAACTTATCAACATGGTTATCTCGATAATCAGTAACGACGGTGCGGCAGTGACGTTTCGTACCGACTACTGGGCATTTGTTGGCCAGATCGCGGATGGCGATGGCGACGCCATTGCCGACATCGTGGATAACTGCGTTCTCGTTGCAAACAGCAGCCAGACTGACAGTGATGGCGACAATATCGGCAATGCCTGCGATACCGACGTCGCGGTGCCCAACGACTGCACCACCGACCTGCTGGACCTGGCGGCCTACCGTGAGAACTTTCTATTGAGCGGTAGCCTGCCAACCGACAATAATGACGACGGCACCACCGACTTGTCTGACCTGGCGATTGTCCGCAGCTATTTCCTTTCAGCCCCGGGGCCCAGCGCGCTGCCGAACGACTGCGACGGACTATGAGCCGGCCGACTATTGCTGATGTCGCGCGCCTGGCCGGTGTTTCGATAAAGACCGTGTCACGCGTGGCCAATGACGAGCCCAACGTGCGTGAAGGCACGCGTGAAAAGGTGCTGAAGGTCATTGCTGACCTCAATTACCAGCCCAACCCCTCGGCGCGCAGCCTGGCCAGTCGCCGTTCGTACCTGGTTGGCCTGCTTTACGACAACCCCAGCTCGGCGTACCTGGTCAATATCCAGGAAGGCGCGCTACGCACCAGCCGGGCGACAGGCTACGACATGATCATCCATCCATGCGTGTACAAGGACCCCAACCTCACCGCAGGCCTGCAGATGATGATCGCGCAGTCGAAAGTCGACGGGCTGATACTGACGCCGCCGCTGTCCGACATGAACTCTGTCGTAAAGCTACTGGAAGATCTCGGCATGCCTTTTGTGCGGGTGGCTCCGGCTGATCGCAACGACACCAGCCGCTCGATTTACACCAATGATGCCGATGCCTGCGCGGAGATGACCACATACCTGCACTCGCTGGGCCACGAAGACATTGCTTTTATCATAGGCCACCCCGATCACGGTGCGGTCGCCCAGCGCTACGACGGCTTCCGCGCCGGCATGAAGCAATGTGGCCTCACCGTTGCCAAAGACTTTATTGCGCAGGGCTACAATTCGTTCGAATCCGGCATTGAATGCGGCATGCAGCTGCTGCACTCGCGCCGGCGTCCGACCGCCATTTTTGCCAGCAACGACGACATGGCCGCCGGCGTCATGCGCGTAGCTCACGAGCTGGGGCTGAACATACCCGGCGACCTCTCGGTGGCCGGTTTCGACGACATCCCCCTGGCCAGCTACCTGTGGCCGGCACTGACCACCGTACGACAACCCATTCGCAACATGGCGTCCATGGCGGCGACGCTGCTGCTGAACAAGCTCGGCGCGCGCAAGGACGAGACCATTGAAGATCACGTCAAGTGCCAGCTGATAACCCGCGAGTCCACCGGCCCGGCCCCGTCCGGTTAATCAGATTCGATCCGGGTCAAACACGGATTTTCTGCGACTATCAATCGACGGGGACAGTACATGTACAGATATACAAGTACTGTCCGATTGATTACAAGACATCAGCGATTGTTGCAGCACCCGGCCTGATCCCGGTTAACCATTAGTCTGGAAAGAGCATGCAGGCACAATCGATAGCACGCTGCACCGGCGCAGCCCTGCTGGCGACTTTGCTCGTTGGCATCCTGGTGTCGGTGTTTGTCGCTCACGGTATCGATATCAATCTTTCGGCCGACATCGTGGCTACGGCACAGAACATGCTTGACGCTGAGTTGAGGCTGCGCGGCAAGGCTTACGCCATGGCACTGCTCTTCGCGCTGGACGCCGTGATTGCGGTTGGTTTTTTCCTGTTACTGCGCGAACACAACACGTTCCTCGCGACCTGGGCCCTGGTGGTAAGCGTTGCGGCAATGCTGCTGATGTTGCTCGGTGCTGTGTATGCCCTGAATGCCGCTCATATCGCAGGTAACAGTGCTTTTGAAACGCTCGGTACTGACGCGCAACGGCTGATGCTCGCCGGCCTTCAGGCAACCGCAGACTACACCTCGTTCCATCTTGGCCTGGTAATTTCCTCTGCGGCCAAAGCCGCATTCTATTTCCTTTTCCTGCGTTCACGCCTGCTGCCGCCGCTGTTGTCGGCATGGGGCGTTTTTGC
>JABDJB010000111.1 GCA_013003425.1 Gammaproteobacteria bacterium
CGCCGGTGTCGCAGGCATCGCCAATTCCATCGTTATCCTGGTCCGCCTGATCGGTATTGGCAGTCAGCGGGCAGTTGTCAGCAGTATCGACGACCGTGTCGTTGTCGTCGTCGTTATCACAAACATCGCCCTGACCGTCGTTGTCGTTGTCTGACTGGTCGGTATTGGCGGTCAGCGGGCAGTTGTCAGCGGTATCGACCACCGTGTCGTTGTCGTCGTCGTTATCACAGACATCGCCCTGGCCGTCGTTGTCGTTGTCTGCCTGGTCGGTATTGGCAGTCAACGGGCAGTTATCGGCGCCGTCAGCAACCGTATCGTTGTCGTCGTCGTTATCGCAGACATCACCCTGACCGTCGTTGTCGTTGTCCGCCTGGTCGGTATTGGCGGTCAGCGGGCAGTTATCCGCGCCGTCGACCACCGTGTCGTTGTCATCGTCGTTATCACAGACATCGCCCTGGCCGTCCTGGTCGTTATCGGCCTGGTCGGTATTGGCGGTCAGCGGACAATTATCGGCACCGTCAGCAACCGTGTCGTTGTCGTCGTCGTTGTCACAAACATCGCCCTGGCCGTCGTTGTCGTTGTCTGACTGGTCGGTATTCGCAGTCAGCGGACAGTTATCGGCGCCGTCAGCAACCGTATCGTTGTCGTCGTCGTTATCGCAGACATCACCCTGCCCGTCGTTGTCATTGTCTGACTGGTCGGTGTTAGCGGTCAGCGGGCAGTTATCGGCACCGTCGGCCACCGTATCGTTGTCGTCGTCGTTATCGCAGACATCACCCTGACCGTCGTTGTCGTTGCCCGCCTGGTCGGTATTGGCGGTCAGCGGGCAGTTATCCGCGCCGTCGGCAATCGTGTCGTTGTCGTCGTCGTTATCGCACACATCGCCCTGGCCGTCGTTGTCGTTGTCTGCCTGGTCGGTGTTAGCGGTCAGCGGGCAGTTGTCCAGACCGTCACCGACCGAATCATTGTCGTCGTCGGCGTCGCACACATCGCCCTGGCCGTCGCTATCATTATCGGCCTGGTTAGTGTTTGCCAACAGCGGACAGTTGTCTGCAGTGTCGACAACCGTGTCGTTGTCATCGTCGTTATCGCAGACGTCGCCCTGGCCGTCGTTGTCGTTATCGGCCTGGCCGGGGTTGGCGATAGTCGGGCAGTTGTCAGTCGCGTCAGGAACGCCATCAGAGTCGAAATCGTCGTTGCTGGCACAGCTCTGCGCCAATACACGGAATTCATCGACCTGGCCGTACCAGTCGTCGTTGCCGCGATAACGGAAACACACGTACGCCTGTTGCCCGGCATATGTCGACAGGTCGAGCTGCTCGCTGAAGCCGGGCAGGTCGAACGACGCGCCGCTGTCCAGCAACTGTTCAAGTACGAGGTCATAGCTGCCAACGGTTCCGGCCGATGGCGCCTGGGTTCCGACCAGCACAGACAGCGAGTCGCCTGCATCGGGCGGACCATCAATCTGGTAGTTGTGCAGGAAGCGCAATTCCGGTGCCGTGGCAGTTACCAGGTTTATTGCCGAGCTGCACAGGTAAGCGTCAATCTGACCGGCAGACCCGGCGTCCGAATCGATACATGCCGCAACACCGCTGCCGCCGGTAAAATTACCCTCATCCGTGGACGGATTACTGTTGCAGACACCATCATCGGAAGTGCCCCAGTTCTCGTTGCGCGCACCGGTATTGAAAAGTGTCCAGCCGCCGAGGCCTCCCTCGAAGTCTTCAGTGACACACAGCTCCGGTAACAGGCTGCATGAACTGGGCAGGCGGGCACCGGGCGGCGTACCATCCAGCGTAACCTGGTCCAGAAGGAACCGGCTTGTTCCGACGCCGTAGGCCTCTGAATAAAAACGCAGGTCGTGTGGACCACCGTCGGCAAAGGCGGTGATATCGGCATTAGCCGTAGCGTAGCTTCCACCAAAACAGCCCGGATCGCCGCTGTCAAAGCGATAGACTTCGACACCGTCAATAGTGGCTTGAATGAAATCTGCAGGGCCACCGCACTCCGGAGCGACGAAGTCGAAACTCAGCGTAGTCGCATCACTCGGGATAATGAGGCGCTGCTCGACAAAACCGATTTCACCGTTGGCGCCGCGGCCGCCGAAGTAGGAGAACCAGCTGCCAGTGCCTGAGGGAAGACCGAACTGGCACAGGCCCTGCGTGCAGACCGGTGAGGTGTAATTGGTTGAAAACTCGCTCCAGACGGAGTTGGGCCTTCCCAACTCGAAGCTGCCGTCCTCCAGCCGCCGCTCGGTCGGCACAGTACATTCGTACCCGACCTCGACCTGGCAGGTAGCTGAACAACCATCCCCGCCAACGTCGTTTCCATCATCACATTGTTCGCCATTGGTCATGCGGGCATCACCACAAACGTCTGCGAACGGATCGATACCTTCCTGCAGCAGTGCGCCGGAATTGTCCGGGTCGAGCCAGGGCTGCAGTCGTTGCGTATCGTTGGAACCGCCGTTCCAGGCGCTGGAAACCTTGCCGTAGCAATCATTGCCACTCGGGTTGGCACAGCTCGATGAGCCGCCGGACAAGAACCCGATGACTCTTTTGTTCTCTGTGTTCCACAGCGCGGAACCGGAAGAGCCTGGTTCTGTAATCCCGTCTTCCCAGTTGAGCCACCAGAAGCCGTTTGACCAGTTGGTGCCGGCAATACAGAAACCCTGGGAGAACGGACCGCCAGTGTCTATAGAAATTGCCTTTTCGTCACCATTCGGATGGTGGATGCCCACCGTTCCATCGGGGGTCACCCCGGTGGCATCCCAACCGGCGTAATAGACGTTGAACGACGGGTCCGGCAGCTCCTCCAGTTCCACCAGGCTGAAATCGATGTTCTGCCGGCTGGCACGATAAATTGTGCCGATCTGGAAATCGCTCAGCGACCCGCCACTGAGCTGGCCACAGCTTGGCGACTCGTAGTTCCAGTAGAGCACCATCGACTGCGGCGCATTCGGGTTTTGTTCGTTCGGCCCGCAATGCCACGCGGTTAACAAATACGGAGTCAGCGTGCCGGGAACATCGGCAACCAGCTGCCCGGTGCACAGGAAGGTGCCACCCGGCAGGCTGATGGTGTAACGCGCGACACTGCGCAATTCGGTACGCCAGGGGTCAGCCTGTTCACAAGCCACGTCGATATTGCAGGTATCCTGACGTGTGAGATTCGGCTTGCCCGTGATGCCAAACATGTCGCGGTATCCCGCATTGACCTGCATCAGGCGCAGCGCGGACACCTGAGGAGCGGGTGCTACCGCCGCGCTTTTCCCGGCCCGCTCTCCAGCCGGTTTGCGCAGCCTCAGCTCTATGATAGCGGCATCACCGGGCACCACCGGCGTCCACAGTTCGCCGTGTTCACGGTTTTTCGCCGCGGTAAATGGCCCGCGGACATAGAGCCTGTCTTCATCGTAAACGTACAGCTCTGCGCCAGGTGGCAACGCGTAGTTGTCAAACGCTACGCTCAGCTCGGTTGCGCCGGGCACTTCGACGCGGTGACGCCAGACAAATCTTCCATCAGTCAGCGTGAATTTTTCAGCTTCCGGCCAGATTGATACCGGGTAGTCAATGGCAACCCGCAGCGGCACCCCGGCGGGCGCGCGGGCATCTTCTGCAAGAAGCGCGTCGGCGTCGAGTGGCGCAAGCACTGTGGTCTCCATCGCCGCGAGCGGTGCTGTAAAGAGCGTGGCAATGACCAGCGTGGCTAATGTTGTTTTCATGTTCTCTCCTGCGCCGCGGACAGCTGCGCACATCGCTTCATCAATTGAGACAATCTGCTGCAGTCATATTTTCTTTGTGCCCGGAGCCCGGCCGAATTCGGCCGGGCTCCAAGGGCGTTGTTATTGAGCAATTGCGCTCGGACCCGGTGACTTCAGGAACAGCCCGCGCATGATCTCCAGGTCATCCATGTCGACCATGCCATCGCCGCTCAGGTCACCCAGCGCTTCTGTCGAGCCGTACATAAATCGCATCATGGCAACGTCATGCAGGTCGACCATGCCGTCCTGCGTGAAGTCGGCATCACAGGCGTTACCGAAGCCATCGCCATCGGTATCGACCTGATCGGGGTTGTGATGCATCAGGCAGTTGTCACCACCGTCGCTGATGCCGTCACTGTCGGAATCGGCGGCCAGCTGGAATACAACCTGTGTCATTTCCTCACGCGCGCCGGGATTAGTCACCACGCTGAATACCTGGTGCACAACTTCACCGGAAGCACCTGGTACCGCACGAATACGGTAGTCCAGCGTTTTCACACTGAGATCAGGTCCGAGGAAGTCATAACAGATCATCAGGCCATCACTGAGCGGCCCGGTGTACTGGGTGCCCAGGCTGCCGTTGAGGTTTTCGAGACCGGTGGTTGCATCGCTCCAGTCGCCGACGATGTTGTCGTAGGCCAGCACGATTTCAAAGTCATTGGGCCGGTCGCTCACCACGCCATTGATAACCACTTCGAAATCAATCCGGTCGCTGGTCGAACCAGCCGGCCACGGCTGCATGTCGTCGTATTCGATGACGCTCAGGTTACGGCCGGGGGCAGAAACCGTGACGCCGCTGTTGCTTGCTGTGTCGTAGACAATCTCGAGATCCTTCCACGCCATTGCGATCATGTCATTTGGCTCAGCCTCGTTGGGAATATCGGTGTTTTGCCATGGATTCGGGCCCAGCCCGGAAGCAAAAACGCCAAAACCATCGTCGGTGAATGTGAAACCGGTCTTCGGGCTGCCATAGAACGGCAGGTTCTGGCCCTCGAGGGCGACGAATGATACGTCGTTACCCGAAATGGTCGGATTCGCGGGTACACCAAACACCTGCAGGTTGATGTAGCCGCCGAAACCCGTATCGCAAGCCGGGTTGTACATCGGGTCGGAGGTATCGACATTGGGCCCGTTGATAGCCGGCACATAGTTTCGCGGTATGTTCAGCAGTGACGGATTGTCCATTACCCAGACGATCATGTTGTTGATGAAGTAAACCTCGCCTTCAGCCGCGCTGATGGAACCAGGGACCAGCTCAAAGCCATCAGGGATCTCGGCGCCTACGACATACATCATGTCTTCCGGCGTGAGGTTCGCTTCGACCTCGATCTGCATGTCGACCATTTCGCCGACTTCGATCTCCGTTGCCGATGCGCTGGCACGGACGTCGTTGGCGAGGCGGGTAAGCTCAACCGGAATCAGCGCCAGGCTGCTGCCATTGGCCGAAACATCAATTGCACCCACGTACACGTCACCTTCCTGAAGATCATCAAGATCCCAGCCGACGCGAACTTCCCACGGCTGACCCGGCTCGATAACCGGCGGCGGCGCGACGCTCATGCTGCCGTCATCCGGCCCGACTGAATACACTTTTAACTCGGTGGTATCTGTCGGCAATTCGCTTGCTTCGAAAGAAACGACGGCCACCCAGAAACTGCCGCCCTGCGTAACAACATCGCCGGACAGCACGCATGATTCGATGTCCGCGGGGTTACCACTCTCGCAAAGTATTTCGTCCTCGGAAATTTGCCCGTCGCCATTATTGTCGCGACCAACAAACAGGTCGACGTCCGGCGCCGTGCTGTTGGAGGTGCTGGCGGAAAACAGTATCGAGTTTGCCGATACATCGTAGAAGCTGATATCCACACCGGTGGAGGTAAATGGCGAGAACTCCCCGCCATTGTCCCCCTCGATCACGACCTCAGAGAGCGCAGCCTTGCTAAGTGCAAACGGCGCGATACTCAGGTCGGAAATCTCCCCAGTGGTAAACCCGCCGGCCAGCTGGGTACCCGCATTGCGGCGAATCTTGAGCTTCAGCTCTTCCGGCAGGATTCCGGCAATCGGGTTCACCGCCAGCGGCATCGCCTGTGGCGACACTACGGGGTTATCCGGTGTCAGGTGCACCCAGCCAAAGGCCCACTCTTGCAGCGGCAGGCGCTGCGCATCGGCCGTTACCGTGATCGTCGCAGTATCGCCCTCGTTGAGCGTAAAGCTGGCTGGCGATATCTCGATGCCAAGCCCGTTGTTGACGCTCTCGCCAACGGCGGTCCAGGTAGCGCTTGCGGTCGCCCGCACCGTGCGTTCCCACGTACAGACTTCGAGACACGAAGCGTCGCCAAAGGACGGCAGGTTCAATGTAGTCGGGTCGCCATCCAGCGCCGGATTAGCCGCCTGGAAGTTCTGCGTGGTCTCGTGCATTACCAGGCCGGCGTTGGCAGCGACATCCACCCGGATACGGCCGCCACCGTAATCGAACGGCGTTGCCGGCAGGTCGTCTTCCTCGCGTGTCATTTCGCGTACGCCGGTCGATGCCAGCGCCGAGTGAATTTCGGCTGCACTCCAGTCGGGGTGCACCTGGCGCAGCAGCGCCCCGGCGCCCGCGGCATGCGGGCTGGACATGGAAGTGCCGCTGATTGCGATGTACTCGATTGGTGTCGCATACGGTGCATACACGTCAACCCCCGGCGCGGAGATGTTCGGGCTGATGATATCGGGCACCGAGGCATTCGGCCCGCGACCACTGAAACCGATGACTTCATCAGCCAATGCCATGTCGGTAGTTATCGTGGTTGCCGTGACGGTACCGGTGTGACCGGTACCGCTTGCCAGCCAGTCGCGCAGCGGATCCCCGAATTCCTGGTTCATCTGGATCCCGGGTATCACGTAGCTGATATCGAACAGGCCCTGCGCAGACGTTGCCGTCGTCGCGATGATTACGCCGCCGGCACCACCGTCGGCTGCGCTCTGAGCCTTGTCGACAAGCGCGAATCCGCCGCGATCGCACAACACGATCTCGCCGTTAAAGGTGCCTGCCGGAAACTCACCCAGCGGGCACAGCGAGTCGCCGTAATCACCCGCGTAAACAATCGCAGCAGGGCCATAGCCGCCAGTCGCACTGCGTCCGGGCAGATCGCCCGGCGCAGCCGTGTCACCCCCTGAAAGGTCGGTGACCATCTTTTCTGAGAACGCACGCTGATGGGTGCTGGCCGCTACCGAGGTAAGCCAGGGCGCGTCAGCAGGCGAGCCGACGGTCGAGGCACCTGGTCCGCTGTTACTGGCCGATGTCGCCACGAAGATCCCGGCATCACGTGAACCGAGGAATGCCAGGCTGTCAGCATCGCCCCACGGGTTGGTCGGGCCGCCACCGATTGAATAGTTGATGACATCGACACCGTCTGCCGTGGCCGAGTCGATTGCTGCGATCAGATCGCTACCCGGGCAGCCGCCGTCGCCACAGGCCATGTAAGCGGAGATGTTGGCGCGCGGTGCGACGCCGGTGATCTTGTCCATGGTTATGCCGGTCGGATTGCCGCCGAAATCAACCAGCGGCACATCCAGTACCAGGTTGCCACCTGATGTACCGGCGGTGTGAGAGCCGTGGCCGCTCCAGTCTTCGGCAGTATCCTGGCCGACACTGGCAGCCGAGGCCGGCAACGCCATGGTTCCGATCAGTTTGCTGTTACACAGCTGCGACCTGCCACCGTTCGGGTTGGTGAACTGGTCGAAGGGTGCGCAGTCGCGTAAGTAGACGCCGTCACCCAGCGGGTTTTGATGTACGTAGCCGTCACCTGGGGAAATCTCGGCGAACGACGGGTGGTCAGTGTTGATGCCCGTATCGATTATGCCGATCAGCACACCCTCACCGCGCGCTTCCAGGCCACCGGTTGCACTGCCGTCCCAGACCAGGTCTGAACCAATCAGTTCGACGCTGTTCGTGGTATCGATCTGCCGTATAAAGTCGCGCTGCACTGAAGCAACGCCCGCCATGCGGGCGATGCGAGCAGCCTGCTGCTGGGTCATGCGCACCGTCATGCCGTTAAAAGCATGGCGATAGCGGTGCATGACTTCGGCCCGGCCCAGCTCCTTGCGCAGCTTTGATTCAAAGCGCGCATGCTCACGATCGAGGTAGGCCAGGTAAGCCACGCTGGCGGCGCTGCGTGTATCCAGTTTTACTCCACCCGAAACTGCGGTGGTGCCGGCCGCACTGCGGGAAGCGGCACGTACGGTATCAGGGTTGGTCGCTGCCAGGCCGGCAATACCGCCGCGGTAGCTTGCCAGCGGTTCGTCCGTCAAACGGATGATATAGCGATGCTCGCCGGTCAGGCCTTTCTCCCACTGGAAACCGGCCTGCTTCACGTTGCTCAGCACTCGTACCGGCAACGCCTGCATGCCCGATGCAACCACCGGCTGTGTTTTCGGCTTGTCCCATTTGGCCGCGATTCGGCCAAATGACCATGACGCGTTGGCCGTGCTGCCGGCCATGAAAGCGAGTGCGGCCGCAGCCGTCGCAGCAAACAACTTAGTCTTCACAATGATTGCCCATCCCCAGAGGTTTTCAGTTTCGAAACTCTACGATTGCGTTTGCAGCGACAGATTTTCTGTTCTTGTTTGCTGCTGATCCGGCCGGATAACCTTACCTCGTAACAGCGCTGGCCCGGCCCGCTTCGGAATCCGTAAATATACTATTTTTCAAGGTTTTTTTCATCCCGAACAACGCCGGGATGTACAGTGTTTTGTACAGCTTTGGTGCATAAAAAAACCCCGCACCTTGCGATGCGGGGTTTTCCACAACAGGCCTGGAGGCCGTGTTATTTACTTGCGGCGGAAACCGAGCAGCGAAGCTACGCCACCGAACATGAGCCACACTGCGGCGGGCAGCGGAATCACGGCGGTGTTGACATCAACGTTGGCCGCGATGAAATTCACGCTTCCGGCCGGGATTTCGTTCTCACCCGGAGGTCCGGTGTTGAGGAAACCGCCACCCAGGGCGGCAACGACACCGGAGATCGCTGTAAGAGCCTCTGCAGCGTCACCAACGGCGGTGAAGCTCAGGGTCATCAGCAGGCCTGCATCCGCACCATCGGGCGGGTTAAGGAAATCAGCCAGGATATTCGGGTTGGACAGCTGGCCAGCCAGCAGTACGTAGGCGTTGGCATTCGGGTCAACGTTACCGTCTGCATAGTTATCCGGGTCGCTGAACGCACCAGCCTGCGGCGGGTTCAGGCAGCCCTGGGTCGTACCGTTAAACGGGGCATCGTCGCCGGCGCTCCAGCCGACGTCGTTGGTCCCGGCTGATGACAGCGCGGTCGTACAGCTGAAGCCGAGGTCCAGGCTGTTCGAACCATCGAAATTCGCCGCTCCGAAATTGTTCAGCGTGATGCGATCGAGCGTTACCAGGTTGGCGTCATAAGTGATCCACATGGCGGCGCCAAACAGACCTTCAGTAAAACCTGATGCGGATACAGTCACATCAAAAGACTGACCCGGCTCGATTGTGTCAGTGGGGCCCATGAAGGTGATTGTCGTGGCATTAGCGCCGGCTGCAAGCAGCGATGACATCACCAGAGTCCCGAGAATTTTTCTAATCATGAGAGAAGTCTCCCTAAATATCATTTGTTATTTCAGACCGGCCCAATGCCGCAAGTTAACGTAAGTTTTTGATACTGACGTAATCGGCCGTCGCCGCTACGCTGAATGTTATCCAAGTATCGTGCCAATACTCCAACTTGTTGATTTTCTTGGCTCAGGTGCGTTTTTGCTTTCCTTTAGGTCCCCGAACTGTAAAAACCGTCGACAGTCTGACCGCGTCTGGCTAGACATGTCTGCTCTGGAATACCCTTCCCTGAGCGTTCCTGCTGCGCAGGTTAATACAGCCGGAAGTGTGACGCAAGTCAAACTTTTGCTTGTAACACAATGCCTTAACATAATGAGACCCGGCTACTGCAAACCCTTAAATTCAGAGCAGTTCCAACGTCTCGCGCGCTTTTTCCAGGCCCGTATAGGGCTGGCGCGCCGACACCGCCGCCTGCAGCTCGCGCTTGGCGACATCGAGACGGTCCTGGCCAAAATAGGCCATGCCGAGATGGTAACGCAGCTGCGGCACCTGACCGGCCCCGGCCACCGCCTCCTCCAGCACCTTGACGGCGCCCTCGATATCGCCGGTGCGATACATCAGCCAGCCCAGCGTGTCGAGAAAGATCGGGTTGTCCGAGTTGCGAAAGCGTTGTGCCAGCTGCAAAGCCCGATTGAGGCTGATTTCGTCCTGGCGGTGGTCGGCCACCAGCGCCGCGTAATTGTTAGCTGCCACGTCCAGATTGGGATTACGTTCAATCTCGGCCTCATAAATGGCAATGGCATCGTCCCAGCGGCTTTGACGCTCGTAAACTGTAGCGCGCAGCAGACGCAGGTCGGGGTTGTTCGGCATGACCTCCAGCGCACCTTCCGCTGCCTTTTCGGCCGCATCAAGGTCACCCTGCAACAGGTGCAGCCCGATCAGGTTGCGGTAAGCCGGCACCCAGCGGGCATTAATCTCAAGTGCCTTGTCGTTTTCAGCGATAGCGCGATCGAAATCGCGCAGGCGGGCGAAGACTTCTGCAAGCAGGGTTTGTGCGTGTACGTTGTCGGGATTCTCTTGCTGGAATCCGAGCAGGTAATCACGCGCCTGCTCTACCTGTCCAAGCTGCACATGACTGCGCACCAGGTTTGTCAGCGGCTCTATTGCCTTGGGCTCCAGTTCAATAGCCTGTTTGTAAGATTCGATACTCTCGTCGAGATTGCCAGCGGCCGCCTCGATACGCCCCTGCAGGTAGTGGCCGAGTGCGCGGGTTTCCTCGATCTGGAGAATTCGTTCGGCCTGCACCTGTGCCGCTTCCCAGTCGGCGACACGCACCAGCGTATCGACCAGCATGCGTGTCATTTCCAGGTCACGCGGAAAGCGCTCGACCCCTGACAGCAAAAGAGCACGAGCCTCTTCCCACTGCTGGTCGCGCATCAGCAGCCGTGCGAGTTCACGACGCCCGTCGCGATTACGCGGATGCGCCTGCATCAGTTTCTGGTAGCTCTCGCGGGCCAGGCCCTGGTTGCCCGCCAGCGCCTGGGCGCGAGCCATGGTCAACAGCCCGCCCTCTGAGTTCGGGTCATTGCGCAACACGGTGCGCAGGTTGGAAATTGCGCTGTCTGTATCACCGCCCTCTATCAGCAACGCCGCCTGCATCATCAGGGCCTGGTCGTTCATGGGTGCCTCTTCCAGCACCTCGGCCACCAGCTGTTCGGCTTCGACCTTGCGCTGTTGCGCTATGCGAATACGCGCCAGCCGGTTGCGCGCGTCCAGGCCTGCCTGGGCTGTGCCGGTTTCCTCAATGATATTGGTGAGCGTCTCTTCAGCGCGGTCTACTTCCTGATTGCTCAACTGCAGCTCTGACAGCTGGAATTGCAGCTGCCACTCCTCCGGGGCTTCGCTGATGAACTGGTTCAGCAAGGTCTCTGCCTCCGCTTTACCCTGACTCTGGGCAACAAACTGCACCAATCGCATGCGAGCCTCGACATCTTCGGGGTCGGCGGCGACGATTTCGCGAATCAGTTTCTCTGCGTCATCGTTGCGGCCGATCTCCACATAGAAACGCGCCAGGCCGTAACGCAGTTCATTGTTATCCGGGTTTTCCTCGATCAGGGCGTAATACTCCTGCTCGGCATCGGCCAGTCGATTCTGCGACCGCAGCAGTCCGATCTTGAGCACGCGCAGCGCCGAGCGCGGCTCGGCCGCCAGTGAGCGATTCAGGTAATCCAGCGCCCTGTCAGGGTCTGCACCGGCATAGATGCCAGTCAGGAAACTGGTAACGATGAGGTCACTGGGGTCGTTGTCGAACTTCTGCCGAAGCTCGGCAAGGGCCGCATCACGGCTGGCTGAATCATCGGCGAAGTCGGCCTCGTGATAGACAATGATCGGCTCGAGCGACTTTATCGTTTCGTCATCCGGGGCGTAGGACAATGCGGAATCGAGCTGGTCGCGAATCATCTCCAGTACCTGGCCGCGCTCTGGCGAGGCCATGAATCGCAAATACAGCTGGATAAGCTTGGAACGCGCCTCGACGTTGTCAGGCTGCAGCTCGATTACACGCTGCAGATTTCCCATCATCTCGCGCCAGGCGGATGGATCGGAAATTATCTTGGTCTCGGCAATACGTGCCAGCAAAAAACGTGCCTCTGCATTCTGCGGCTCGATCTGCAGGGTGTTTTTGGCATCCAGGCCGGCCTTTACCAGGTCGCCAGCCTCAAACGATGCCTGCGCCCTTTCCAGGTATTTTTGCGCCCTTTCCTCAGCGCTGCTGCATGCGACCAGCACGCCGAGCAGCAACAAGACAGTGAGTGTTCTGCCCTTGATCATTGTCCTAACCTCGAATGGAATTGCTATTTGTTGAATAAAACCTATTGCGGCTCGCCCGTACCGGTCTGCTGCGGCGCTTCGTCGTCACGACCTGCAAACAGGCCGCCAGCCTTGCGATCTTTTACGACATCCTTGATCAGCTCTGGCTGTATTTCCCGCGCCTGCTCGGCGAAGCCGTAAACCAGCGCCGTGTCGCACAGCGAATTGATAACGCGTGGTACCCCACGACTGTAATACCAGATGAGCGAACAACTCTTGGCCGGGAAAATCGCCGGATCCCCGCCGGCCACCGAAATACGGTGATGAATGTACTTGACCGTCTCTTCAGAATTCAGCGCGTCGAGATGATGACTGACCGAGACCCGCTGTGCAAACTGTTTCAGGCTCGGCAACATCAGCATCGAACGCAGCTCGGGCTGACCAACCATAATCATCTGCAGCACCTGGTTCTTGTCCGCATTGATGTTAGACAGCATGCGTAACTCTTCCAGGGTCTTGGGCGTGAGGTTTTGTGCCTCGTCGATAATCAGGACGGTGCGGCGGTTGTCGGCATACTCGCCCACGACAAAGCGCACAAATGCCTCGTAGAGTTCGACCTTTTCCATACCCTTGTATTCAATGCCATAGGCCATCAGCACCCACTGCAGCAGGTCGCCGAACGATTCGTGGGTATTGGTGATCAGCCCGACGGTAACGTCTTCCTCGATTTCATCGAGCAGCTGCCGGATCAGCGTGGTTTTTCCGGAGCCGATCTCGCCGGTAATGACGGTGAAACCGGCATTGTTCATCATCCCGTACTGCAACATCGTCAGCGCCATACGGTGCTTGCGACCCAGGTACAAAAACGCCGGGTCGGGCAGCAGCGAGAATGGTTTCTCGGTAAAACCGTAAAAAGCTTCGTACATGCGTTGTCAGTCGGCCTGCGGATCAGTAGTAGTAATAATTGCTCTGGCTTTCGGTGGACTTATTCAGCACCGTGCCGAGAATGTTGGCCTGCGCCAGCACATCGTGGGCGGCCAGGATCTCTTCCGCCTGCGTTTCACCCTCTTCGACTACCAGCAGGAACGCGTCGACCTGCGGCGAAAAAGCCAGCGCATCATCGACGGCCAGCACCGGCGGCAAATCATAAATTACAATGCGCTCCGGATAGCGCGCAGCAATTTCCTGCGATAACTGTTCCATCTTTGGCGAGCCCAGCAGCTCAGAGGAATTTTCCACCCGGCCGCGCCCCGGCAATACCACAAAGCGCTCGACCGCGGGATTGACCAGCAGGTCTGCGAGTTCGACATCACCACTGAGATAGTCGCTGAGCCCCTGCTCCACCTCGAAGCCGAAGAATTCATGCGTGCTGGGCCGGCGCATGTCGAGGTCGACCAGCAACACCGTACGATCGACTTCACGCGCCATGCTGAGGGCAAGATTTACTGCGGTCAGAGATTTGCCTTCACCGGTTCGCGGGCTGGTAATCGCAAGTGAATTCCAACCCTGCTCTTTCATGGCGCGAATTACACGCGTCCGCAGCATGCGATAAGCGTCCGCCACGGCATCGCCGCGACTGCTGCTGACCACGCGCTTTTCCCGCATCACCACCGGGTCAGGTGAAATAATGCGCGTCTGCGTGTATTCAATTTCCAGTGAGTCAGGCGCTCTTGCCTGTACCCGTCGTGGGCTCGGCTGGCGCGCCGGTGCAGCAGCTACACTGCCGGCAGATGCCTCACGCTGTTGCCGGGCACGTTCCAGAGCTTCTTTAATTCTTTCCATACTTCTGTCCGATCACACGTTAATAATTAGATGCCCAGCTTGCGCAGAAGCGTAAACCAGAGAATATCCAGCGGCCGGTACAGGAAATGCACCAGCACCAATACGAGCAGGATCGCCGCTGCCACACCTGCCGCTATCATCCACAAGGTGCGCTTGTCCCGGCTTGTATCGAGCTCATTGGCAATAAACGGAATAGTCGCGATTGGCGGCGCGCCGAGCACTTCTGCCAGGCCGCGCGGTCCGTGTACGGACCGGTCCATGCTCTCAGAAACCGCCGTAGTTCCCACCGAGCCCGCCATCGACAGCACCAGGCCAAGGAAAAGCAGCGCCAGGCGGTTTGGCGTGTGCGGCAGGGTCGGTAACAGCGCCGGCTCTACCACTTCAAAACGTTCGCCCTTGCGGCCCTGCTCCAGGCTCTCGGCTACCTCGGCAGCCAGCTGCTTGGCATGAATCTCCTGGTATTTCATCCGGGCGCTTTCCAGGTCGCGGGTGATACCGCTGTACTCGCGTTCGACCTGCGGTGCGGTGACGATACGTTGTTCATAGTCGTCCAGCTTTTCTTCCAGCTGGGCGTAACGCGCCTGCAATGAACGGGCTTCAGAATCTGCGGCGGAAAGCTGGGTCTGCAGCGCTACAAAAGCCGGATTTGTGATATTGGGTTCCGTCGGCTCTTTGTCGCTGGCGACCTCGGCCGCGGCCAGCGCCGAATCGCGTTCGGCGACAAGGCGCTCGTACTGGCGCTCGAGACGCAAAACATCCGGATGGCTGGCACCGTAACGCTGCTTGGCGTCGGTCAGCTCGGCGTACACCCGCTGCGTTTCGCTTTCCAGGGATGCAACGTCGACCTGGCCAACCTCGCCTTCCAGTGCCTGGATCTGTCGCCGCACCGAGACCACATCCGGGTGATTCGCACCGTAGGTGGCCGACAGCGTTGTGTACTGCGACTGCAGCGCCATCAGCTGTTCGTTCGGCGGCAGCACCGCACCCTCGCGCGTGTACAGCGGCCCCTGGGGTGACTGCGTGGCCAGCTGGCCCTGCAGAAATATTTTCTGCTCGTTCAGCGCCTGGAACTGGCGCTGGATTTCACGCATTTCTGCCTCGGTGCGATCCATCATCTGCAGGTTAAGTGAATACAGCTCGGGCAGCGCACCGCCATTCTGTTCCTTGAACCGTGCCATGCGCGCCTCAAGCTGGTTAATTTCGCGATTCAGTTTTTCCGCCTGGTCAGAAAGAAAGCTGGTGGTTTCCTGGGCGCGCTCGGTGCGGTCACGCAGGTTCTCGTTCAGGTAAAGGTTGACCAGCCGGTTGGTGACCTGCTGCGCAATCGCCGGGCTCTCGTAATCAAAAGAGACCGTAAACAGAATTGTGGCCTGGGTCGGGCGACCGGTGCGTGGATCGATGACGTCAGCGCTCACCAGATCGAGTGAATAGTCCTCACGCATGTCTTCGACAACTTCCGTCGTCGGCAGGCGTTTGCGCTCGTCCGGATACAAATCAAAATCGTCAATCAACCGCGCCAGGTTGGCCGAAGTGACAACACGCGCCTGGATTTCCATCAGCCGCTGGTCAGCAAAACTGGTGATGGTCGATGGCACGAGGTCGCGCGGGATTTCCTGATCGCGAATAAGAATGGTCGCCGTCGAGCGATAGGTCGGCGGCCACAGGAAGGTAACCAGGATCGATAACACCAGCAGGCCGAGGAAAGTCAGCAACATCAGGTTTTTGCGGCGCTTCAGTACCGCAACGTAATCTCTCAGGCTATTTTCGTTTTGTTCCACAATACACCTCAGTCATGCCGGTATTGGCGCTACCAGCTCGCGCGGGGGTGCGTGTAATGCACCCGGAAAAATATGGCCGTGCTGTCGGTATCGACACCACTGAAACCGAACGTTGCTTCGCGGATGCGGTGACGCAGTGTTGTGCTGAACGTCCAGCGTTCGGCAAACCGCCAGCGCAGCGCCGGCGTCGCATACCAGTACTCGCGGCTGAAAGCGCTGTCACCGAGTGACTCCGACGACACGTATTCCAGCGACATGTCGAAAAACAGCTTCTCGCGCAGCTGGCGCGAGTATGTAGCTTCGATCTGGTCGGTCTCCACCAGTTCCTGCGCAAAGGCATCCGGCGTAAGTGACCGGCTGGCCGCCAGCGAGACCTGCCACGTGTCTCCCTCGTAGCCCAGCTGTGCCGAACCGGTAAAACCATCCGACTCGTCGGTAAATAGCTCCTGCAAGCAGCCGAAACCGAACAGCAAACAGAAAATAGACTGCTGATCAGCAGGCAGGAACCTGGCTGCAAGGGTCTCGGTCCGGCGCGCGCCGAAGCCGATCGAGCCGCTCAGCTTTTCGTCAAACTGGCGCAGCAGTGTTATCGAAAGGCCTGTTGAGTCGGCGTCTCCTACCGTATCGGAATCGGTCTGCCTTGGGTCGATCAGGTCAAAACTGGAACTGTAAACCGCCGACTGCAGTGTCAGGCGCTCGCCCAGCACGCGGATCCAGGTAACGTCAAAACTGTATTGTTCGTAATCGCTGAACCGCGGCGAACTGTACTCAGCCTCCAGCCAGTTGCCGCCGACCTGCAGTGAGTTATTCTCGTTGGCGATCCAGGTCCAGTAAGGTCGCAGCGAGCGATTCTCGGTGCGCGTGGCTGCCGCAACAAAACCCAGCTCGGCGACTGCCGTGCGGGTCGACTGGCGGCGCAGCTCGCCGCTCAGCCCCCAGGCCTGCCGCTCGCCATTTCGAGTGTAATCCAGGCCCACGATCTGGTCATCGCTGTCATACAGGTCGTTCGACAAACGATTAAATGGCAGCGAGATATTGAGATTGGTCTGCCAGATTGCGCTACGGCCGCGCAGGTTGAGCCGCGGCGTCAGCCTGAGCCCCTCTACTTCTTCCACCCTCGTGCCACTGCCCATGACGATATTGCTGTCGTAATAGACCTCGGACACAACACTGGGCTGTGCCGACCACTCCGCTGCAGAAGCAGGGATGGCGGCCAGAACCAGCAATGCCGGCAGAACGGTTTTACGGAACGATAACGACATCGCCACTCTTTAAAATGATGTTGTTTTGCAGGTTACGGCCATCTTCCACATCGGAATAACGGAAATTGATGGCACGCTGGCGCCCGTCTGCATCGCGGCGCAGCACCTTGATCTTGTTGCCAGCAGCAAACTGGTTCAGCCCGCCGGCCATTGCCAGCGCCTGCATGACATCAATCGAGCTGGTTGCGGTGAATTCGCCGGGCCGCAGCACTTTGCCGAGCACATAAATCTTGTTACCCGCGACGTTGATGATCGCCACTGTTGCCTCTGCGTCCGGAATGTATTGCTCCAGGCGCTCGACGAGTTCCGCCTGTACATCTTCCGGTGTGCGGCCGGCTGCACTCACATGTCCGACCAGTGGAAAATTGATTTTGCCGTCGGGACGCACCAGGACTTCGCGACTCAACTCCGGTTCGCGCCAGATTGATACCTGCAGGATGTCGCCGGCGTTGAGGCCATAGCCATCGCTGTTATCTTGTGCAGCCGCAGCGCCGCTGAAAAACAGCAACAACAAAGCAACCGGCGTAATAAGTGTCCTCATGGACCAAGCTCCTAACGTCAGATTCAGGGTGGACAGGGGAACGCTCCAGCGTACAGAGATTGACCATCTCACGCAATACTAAAAGCTGAAGAAAGCCCGCTTAAGTGCCCGAAAAATAACGGGTAAAGCGACCTCCTGTCCGTCGTCTGCTGCATCCGCCGTGGTTGCAGAAGACGCTTGTCCCGGTGACTGCCTGGCGCGCCGTACGCCGCGCAATCAACCCGACCTCAGTGATGCCTGTCCAGCGCCGGCCGACAGGCTGCAATCCCCCAGGATCGATGCCGCTGAAGTTGCATGTTTCGGGCCAGATTGACTGTGCCATATATGTATCAGGCACTTAGCTGAAGGGGCCTGGTACCCACTTTGGCCGTCTGTAAAAAATCCCGACGGATCATTGCCTTGCGTGCGACATAAGCGGTCATGCTATGTCATGTCGCCTGCTCCGCACGGGCGTGGCACCCGCTGCCGGGTCTTGCCTGACCTGGTACGAACAAGCAGATGCGCATTCGCGGCCAATGTCGGTCGACCAGCAGGCCCGGCAAACCCCCTGCCTGGCATCCACAGCTGGCCGACGTTGATAGTGGCTTGCACGCGACGCGCCGGAGTCGGAGAATCTCGCGTCCACGGAGAGGTGGCAGAGCGGTTGAATGCACTGGTCTTGAAAACCAGCAAGGGCTAGCGCCCTTCGAGGGTTCGAATCCCTCCCTCTCCGCCACTCTTGCATATGAAACGGGCCCATCTGCGGCCCGTGTCTTATGCAACAACGGAGAGATTCGGAGCCTCCAACTCTAGACAACCCGGGTTCGGGCCGAGGCCGGCCCGGGCCGGCCGCGACAACGCGGGAGCGCAGCGACCGCGGCCCTCTGGGGTCCGGCCCGGCAGAGCCGGGCGTTCGCGGGCAAAATCGACACGGTAGTTCGATTTTGCTCCCGCTCACCCCTCCCTCTGCGCCACTTTCCGCAACAACGTTACCCGGCTTTTATTGTCATAAGCGCCCCGATACACTGCGCGCGTGCACATTCGACTGAGCGCCGGTCCGGTTACAGTGCTGCTATCGTTAATGATGGCACTCGCTGTGTCTGCAGTGTTTGCTGCACAGACTTTCGATCCCGACCTCGCTCAGACTGAACTCGATGCGCTGAGCGACAGCCTCAGCGAAGACAGCGCGTCGATCCAGTCGATCCACGCCACCCAGCAACGTACTGCGGCGATCCGCACCCAGGCACTCAACTGCGCACGCAACGGCGAAGAACTGGTCGAGCAACTGCGCACCGACCTGCTGCTGCTGGGCGAAGCGACCGCAGAGGACCCGGCCGAAATTCTCGAGCAGCGGGCCTCGTACGAGGTAGAAATCAGGCGATCTGAAGCACGCGCTGGCGCGTGTCGACTGATGCTCCTGCGCACTGAACAGATACTCGACCGCGCCGCCACACTGCAGGCACAGCTGAACACGCAACGCCTGACCGAGCCCGGCATGAACGGACTGAGTGCGGTCGCGCGACTATTACGTGACCCGGCACCAACGCTTGCGACGCTGAAGGCAAAAGTCTCCGCTGACCCGCGCCTGCGCGGCATCAGCAGCGCCCGCTGGCTGTTGGTTGCACTGATTTCTGTTGCCGCCGGAATCACCGGCTGGTTGTTGCGTCGCGCATTGCTGGACTGGTGTGATCGCCAGCGCGGCCGGGCCGGCAAGCCGACCGTACCGGTCACGCTGGTTCGCCGCGTGAGTGAAAACGCGCCCCTGCTGCTGGGCGGCGCCGTCGCCAGCGTTTCTCTGGCAGTGTTCGCCAGCGCACCACGCGGGGACTCGCTACTTTTCCGGCTTGCCGTGGCCGTGTTGCTCTACGCGCTCGGGCGGTCGTTGATCAACTGGATAACAGGATCGTTCTCGCCCGGCACCAGCCTGTTGAGCAAAGGCGACTATGGCGACAGCGCACGCACGCGGCTGCATGCCCTGCTCGCCGGCGTAGTCGCTGGCTGGCTGGCCTTCGGGCCGGACTGGCTCACCGCGGTGCCCGCGCAATCCACATTTGCATTTCGCGCCGTGCTCACTGTCTACCTGGTGGCCGCCCTGCTCTGGGTGTTGCGCCTCAGCCGGGTGGTTCCAACGCTGCGCGGCCGGCTGGTATTTATCCGCGTGTCGCTGGTGCTCTCAGCCGTCGTTGCCATCGGTGCGGAACTGGCGGGATTCCGAAACCTGTCCAATTTTCTGTTGCTCGGTATCCTGAGCACTTTGTTCTTCGGCTTTCTGCTGTGGACCGTGACGTGGGCGATGCGTCAGGGCATCCAGGGTGTTGTGTCAGGCACTAATACTGCCAGCTACCGCATCCGCTCATGGCTGGGCATGCGTCAGGAAGAACGCAGCGCCGAGCTTGGCTGGCTGTACATGGTTATCACGATCGCACTATGGATCGGCTTTTTCTCGCTGCTGATTTGGACCTGGGACCCGACCGGCAACGCGATCCCTTACCTGCGTGAAGTTACGCTGCTGGGAATCGAAGTCGGCGGCAACAAGATTGTGCCGAAGAACATCTTCATCGGTGTCACCGCTTTCGGCATTATCATCGCGCTGACTGCCTGGCTGAAAGCGCGTCTCAACCGGCGCTGGCTGCGTGACATGGGCATGGAGCGGCATGCGCGCGAAGCGCTGGTAACGGTAACCGGCTATACCGGTTTTGCTGTGGCCGTGCTCACCGGACTGACGCTGGCCGGCGTGAGCCTGGCCGGCATGGCGCTTGTGTTCGGTGCGCTCGGCGTCGGTATTGGTTTCGGGTTGCAGAATATCGTCAACAATTTTGTGTCCGGGCTGATACTCCTGTTCGAACGCCCGATCAAGCCGGGCGACTTTGTCACCGTCGGTGCGGTTGAAGGCCTGGTAAAAGAAGTGCGTACGCGGGCCACGGAGATCGAAACCCTGGATCGGCAAAACGTACTGGTACCCAATTCCGAACTGGTATCCAACCAGGTTACCAACTGGGTGCTGCGCGACCCTCACGGCCGGCTGACATTGAAAGTAGGCGTAGCCTACGGCAGCGATACCGCCAAGGTCAGCGAAATACTGCTGGACATTGCCAACAACCATCCGGATGTCGTCAAGTCAGGGCGCACACCGGCGCCGCGCGCCCTGTTTATGGGCTTTGGCGACAGCTCGCTCGATTTTGAGCTACGACTCTGGATACGCCAGATCGAAAAGCGTTTCACCGTAACCAGCGAACTCAACCTCGCAATTGACGCAGCATTCCGCGAGCACGGAATCGTAATCCCGTTTCCGCAGCGTGACGTGCATATTTACGAAAAGCCGCGGACCAGCAGCGGCGACAGCCCGGCTGAGACAGAACCAGAGCCAGAAGACTAACCGGCGTCGAGCACTTCAGTTCCGGCCATGTAGGGTTGCAATACGGCCGGCACCCTCACCGAGCCATCTTCCTGCTGGTAGTTTTCCAGGATTGCCACCAGCGCACGACCTATAGCGACACCCGAACCGTTTAGCGTATGGACCAGCTCGGGTTTGCCGCTGTCAGGATTGCGCCAGCGTGCCTGCATCCGGCGCGCCTGGAAATCAGTGCAGTTGCTGCACGAGGAAATCTCCCGATAGCGCTGCTGCCCGGGCAGCCATACTTCAAGATCGAAAGTTTTCGCTGCGCCGAAGCCAATATCGCCAGTGCACAGTGCCACGACGCGATACGGCAACTCCAGCTGCTGCAGCACTGTCTCGGCGTGGCCGGTCAGCTCCTCCAGCGCCGCAGCGGAGTCCGCCGGGCGCACAATCTGCACCAGTTCGACTTTTTCGAACTGGTGCTGACGAATCATGCCGCGCGTATCACGGCCATAGGAACCGGCTTCGGAGCGGAAACATGGCGTGTGTGCGGTCATTCGCATTGGCAGCTGGTCGGCGTCAAGAATCTCGCCGGCTGCCATATTAGTCAGCGGCACTTCTGCCGTCGGTATCAGATACAGGCCTGGATCGCCAGCCATGCGAAACAGATCGGCCTCGAATTTTGGTAGTTGCCCGGTGCCGGTAAGGGCCGGTGCGCCAACCAGGTACGGCACGTATGCCTCCGTATAACCATGCTGCGCGGTATGCAGGTCGAGCATGAACTGGATCAGCGCACGATGCATCCGCGCCAGGCCTCCACGCAATACGGCAAACCGCGAACCAGACAGTTTTGCCGCAGCTGCAAAGTCCATGCCCAGCGCTTCGCCAACATCGACATGATCATGCGGCGTGAATCCGAACTCTGTCGGTTCGCCCCAGCGCCTGATCTCGACATTGTCACTTTCGTCCGCGCCCTGCGGCACCTCATCGTCCAGCAGGTTGGGCAAGCCCATGAGCAGCTCGTCCAGCTGCGTCTGTACCGAATCCAGCGAGAGTTGCGCCGTCTCGAGCCGCTCACCCAGCGACCTGACATCATCAAGCAGCGGCTGGATGTCTTCGCCCTGCGCCTTTGCCTTGCCGATCGCCTTCGAACGCGTATTGCGCTCGTTACGCAACTCTTCCACTTTCACCTGGACGTTTTTGCGCTCGTTTTCGAGTTGGTTGTAGGCGTCAATATCGAGCGTCACGCCGCGCCGTCGCAGGTTTGCGGCGACAGACTCTATATCGGTACGCAGAAGTCTGGGATCGAGCATGATGTTCCTGTCAGGCCAGCTGCCGGGCCGCAATAGTACCCAGCCAGGCCATGGCAATACACACCACGACACTTGTAATGACATTAGCAGCCGTTTTCAGCCATGCGCCCTGCTGCATCAGGTTTAGAGTCTCAATGGAAAACGCCGAAAACGTAGTGAATCCACCCAGGCAGCCCACCAGCAGGAATGCGCGCCACAGGGGCCCGGCATTCAGCCGGTCAAACAGCCACACATACAGAAAGCCCATCAGCAGACTGCCGATGACATTGACGGTGAGGGTGCCAAACGGAAAGCCGCGTCCCAGGACCGCGTGCACGCCAGTGTAAAGCCAGTAACGACTCACCGCGCCCAGCGCGCCGCCCGCGGCAACCGCAAGTGTAACGTTCAGCGCCGTCTCCCTGTTGCCAGCCGCGGATGATACCGCTTTATTATGCACCGGGCCCGGGCAGCCGGTTTTCGACCCGGCGGCACCAGTCGCGCAGCACGGTTTGCACCAGCAACAACCCGGCGATTACGCCGGCAATATTGGCTGCGATGTCCTTGAGATCGAAAGTGCGAAATATACTGGCCGCCTGTGCCACTTCAATGGCAATGCCCACTATCACAATGCCGGTGGCAATCAGCAGGTGGTGGCGCGCCGGGTAGATACCGCCGAACCACAACATCAGAACCATGTACTGCAGGGTATGAGCAGCCCAGGCCACCCCTTCCGGCATGGCTGGTGGCGTCGGAACCAGTCCGAGCACCACGATGACGAGCAGCTGCAGCCAGCCCAGGATGAGCCAGCCAAGGCGATAACGCAGTGCAGGTGCGCTCAGGGGTTAAAGCCTCCGGCCTGGATTACATCGACACCTGGCGGCGGGATGAACACGAACAGAGCATCTTCTACCGGGCTGTTCTGTTCGATACTGCTGAACTCGATACGTGTGGTTTGCCCGAGCTGGTCGTCGAGCTCCATCGCGACCAGGGCCGCGCCGGCAAACCCGAGGCGCACGCTGCGAAAATCCCGCTGCTTCTGCTTCGGTGCCAGCTCCACCCATTCTGTCGCGCCGCTGTGCCAGGTGCGGACAGTCTCGAACGCGTCAGCCGCTGTACCGTCGCCGGCCAGCAGTGCTGCCGGGTTGCCAGCCAGTGTTTTGTCCTGTGATGCCACCGTCGCGTTCTCCAGGGCGACGTCGTAAGACCAGATCTGCTTGCCGTCACCGAGCACCAGCAATTCGTCGGGACTGGTGTAGTGCCAGCGGAACCGTCCCGGCCGTTTTATTGCCATCGTGCCCTCACTCTCCGACAGCACCTTCCCCTGTGCATCTGTCAGCACCTGGCTGAACTGGCCATTCAGCGTGCGGGTGGCGTCGAGAAACTGCTCGATCCTGGACGGATCGGCGTGCGCTGTGGCGCCAAGCAGCACCAGCAGTACGACCGGTAACCCGGATTTTTGTGGCAACAAACTCATTGAAACTCCGTCAGTCTTGCGGCGGTGGCGGCGCGAGCACCTCGCGCGCGCCGTTCGACTGCAGCGGCCCGACCAGGCCGGCAAGTTCCATCTGCTCGACCATCCGGGCAGCACGGTTGTAACCAATCTTCAAGCGCCGCTGCACCCCTGAGATGGAGGCCTTGCGGGTTTCGGCCACAACGCGTACGGCGTCGTCATAAAGCGGGTCCTGCTCCGCATCGTCCACGCCGGATTGCGCCGATTCGCGCAGTCCTGGTATTGGACCAGCCGGGCCCGACAAAATTTCATCGATATAAGAAGGTTCCTCACCCTTGAGATCGCGCACGACAGAATGAACTTCCTCGTCGCTGACAAATGCACCGTGCACCCGGTCTGGCAGCGAGGTGCCGGGGGGCAGGTACAGCATGTCACCATGACCGAGCAGATGCTCGGCGCCGATCTGATCGAGTATCGTGCGCGAATCGACCCGCGACGACACCTGGAATGCAATCCGTGCCGGGATATTGGCCTTGATCAGGCCGGTAATAACGTCAACCGAGGGACGCTGCGTCGCCAGGATAAGGTGTATCCCGGAGGCACGTGCTTTCTGTGCCAGCCGTGCAATGAGCTCTTCGACCTTTTTGCCGACAAGCATCATCATGTCGGCCAGTTCGTCGATGATGACGACAATAAAAGGCAGAGGCGTCAGCGGCTGCGCAATACCCTCCCGGGTATCGTCAGGCTGGAACAGCGGGTCAAGAATCGGCTCACCCGCTTCTATTGCATCGCGCACCTTGCGGTTATAGCCGGCGATGTTGCGCACGCCCAGCGCCGACATCAACTGGTAGCGTCGCTCCATTTCCGCCACACACCAGCGCAACGCATTGGCAGCCTCTTTCATATCGGTCACGACCGGGGCCAGCAGGTGCGGTATCCCTTCGTAAACCGACAACTCCAGCATCTTCGGATCGATCATTATCAGCCGTACATGCTCGGCACTGGACTTGTAAAGCAGGCTGAGAACCATGGCATTGATCGCCACAGATTTACCGGAGCCGGTGGTGCCCGCAATCAGCAGGTGCGGCATGCGTGCCAGGTCGGCAACGACAGCCTGGCCGCCGATGTCTTTACCCAGCGCTACCGATAACGGCGAACGCATTTTGTCATAGGTTTCCGAACGCAGAATTTCGCCCAGCGTGACCAGCTCGCGGGTCTGGTTGGGAATCTCCAGACCGATGACCGGTTTGCCCGGGATGATCTCGACTACCCGCACGCTGATGACGGACAGTGCGCGGGCGAGGTCTTTAGCCAGCCCGGAAACCTTCGCAACTTTTATTCCCGCTGCCAGCTTGAGCTCGAAACGCGTCACTATGGGCCCCGGATGAACCGAAACCACTTCGACCTCAATGCCGAAATCCATCAGCTTGAGCTCGACCAGCCGGGACATGGCTTCAAGTGACTCCTCGGAGTAGCTGCCCACGGTCTCTGGCGGATCAGAAAGCAGCGACAATGCCGGCAGTTCATGATTAGAAGAACGTTCGAACAACGCCACCTGGCGCTCGCGCTCGACCCGCTCGCTTGGCGGTGGCGGCGCGAAGACCGGCTCGATCCGCGGTGCGGGGCGCTGACTGACTTCGCGCGATTTTTCCCGCACGCTTTCCAGCCGCGCAACGCGTACCTTCTCGCTGGCACGGCGCTGGCGGAGCTGCTCGAGCCAGTTGTGCAGTCGTTCGGCGCCACGCAATACGGCGCGCCCGGTTACATCCATCACCGCAAACCACGAGATATCAAGGAACAGTGAGATCCCGGTGAGCCACAACGCGATGAGAAACAGTGTGGCACCGAGGAAACTCAGACCACTGGCAAGCCCCAGGCCGAACAGCTCGCCGAGAATGCCGCCGGCACTGCTTGGCAGGTCCGGGGCAGCAAAGTGCAGTGTTGCCAGCGCAGCACTGGCGGCCAGCGTGGCGACAAAACCCAGCGTTCGAACCGTGACCACGGGTGCAGCAAGCCCTTCGCCACCCTGTGCACGGAAAATAAACCAGCCGGCTGCGGCGATCATGAACGGGAACAGGTACGACGGCTTGCCGAACAGCATGAACAGCAGGTCCGCCAGCCATGCGCCCACCGGGCCGATAGCGTTGCTGACCGAACCCGCTTCGCCGGTGAAACTGAAACCCGGGTCAGCCGGGTTATAGGTAAACAGCGCGGTAAACACCAGTAGCGCAATTGCGCCACACAGCCAGAACGCGCTTTCGCGTAGTGCGCGCACGATCGAGTCAAAAATCAGCGATTCGCGATGCTGAGCAGTCGTATGCAAGGCCCAAATCCCCCGCCGGTAATGGGAATGCCGGCTCCGAGATTAAACCATTGCACAAAAAACAGCAATTAACTTTCTGATACTTATTGAGTTTACTTCATCAGCGCCGGGTGCACGACCTGCCCGGCATCGACGTTTATGCCGCAGCGCAGCGGCTCATAGTCACGCCAGCCTGGCCGCGCCAGCCGGGCGGCATAGGGCGCGATCGCCGCTGACAGCGCCTGCGAGGCAGTCCGCGGCACAGCTCCCGGCATGTTTGTGACACAGAAATGAATCACATCGTCGACTTCGTAGGTTGGATCCGCGTAGGTGGTCGGCCGGGTCGTCTCGACGCAGCCGCCCTGGTCCACTGAAATGTCGACGACAACGCTGCCTGGCGTCATGCTGTGGATCATCTGTTTTGATACGACATGCGGCGCCCGCTCGCCGGTGACAAGTACCGCGCCAACGACTATGTCGGCGGTGCTTACCGCTTCCTCGACGTCAGCAATGTGTGGATAAAGACCGGTCACGTTGGCGCCGAGCGCGCGGGCCTGCTCCAGCTTGTCGCGATCCATGTCGAAAACGGTCACCTCTGCGCCGAGACCGGCAGCGACTACAGCCGAGTTACCGCCGGCAACTCCGCCACCGAGTATGACCACCTTGCCGCGCTTGGCGGCCGGCACGCCGCCGAGCAGTATGCCCTTCCCACCCTGCGGCTGGTGCAGGAGATGAGTACCAACCTGGATGGCTATCCGCCCGGCTATATCGCTCATCGGCGCGAGCAGCGGCAGGTGATGGCCCAGGCTGTGGTCTTCCACAGTCTCGAAAGCAACACAGGTTGCACCTATGTCACACAGGCGTTGCGTCAGTTCCGGCAGTGCCGCCAGGTGCAGATAACAAAACAGCAGGTGATCATCGCGCAGGTGCTCAAGATCCGGATCGACCGGCTCTTTGACCTTGACGATCATCTCGCCCCGTTCCCACACTTCGGCCGCATCTGCAACAACGGTTGCTCCGATCTTGCGGTATTGCTCATCGTGGTAACCGGTCTTTTTCCCGGCACCGGATTCCACAAAAATTTCGTGGCCTTCGCCGATCAGACTGGCACAGGCTGCAGGTATCAGCCCTACCCTGCCCTCAAGCGGTTTGAGTTCCCGTGGTACGCCAATACGCATTGTCACTCCGGTGTGCTTTTCCAGCGCTTTTTACTATAGTACGGCAGCGTTCAGACTGTAGTCTCCGACGCGCCCCCCTATTTGAACAAGCCGTTACCGGTTCGACGGTCGCGGCAACGACAGGAAAGTATACATGAGTGAAGTCAGGCATTGCCGGCTGTTGATTGTCGGCTCGGGACCGGCAGGATATACGGCTGCTGTTTACGCCGCGCGTGCGGCTCTCAACCCGGTACTGGTGACCGGCCTGGAGATGGGTGGGCAGCTCATGACCACTACCGATGTCGACAACTGGCCAGGCGACGTCAGCGGCCTGCAGGGTCCTGAACTGATGGAACGCATGCGTCAGCATGCCGAACGCTTCGAGACCGATGTCGTAAATGACCACATCCTCGAAGTGGATTTGTCGCAGCGGCCGTTCCGGCTCACGGGAGAAACCGCCGGTTACACCTGCGACGCGCTGGTAATCGCTACCGGTGCAACAGCACGGTACCTGGGACTGGAGTCGGAGGAACGCTACAAGGGCAAGGGTGTTTCTGCCTGCGCCACCTGCGACGGCTTCTTTTTTCGTGACCAGCCCGTGGCTGTGGTTGGCGGTGGTAACACCGCAGCTGAAGAGGCGCTTTACCTGTCAAACATTTGCTCGCATGTCACGCTGGTACACAGGCGTGACGAACTGCGGGCCGAAAAAATCCTGCAAAAGCACCTGTTCGAGCGTGCGGAAACCGGCAAGCTGTCATTTGTCTGGGATCACGTGGTCGATGAGGTGCTCGGTGATGACAACGGTGTAAACGGACTGCGTCTGACCAGCACGAAAGACCCGGCCGCGAAACAGGATCTCGACGTGACGGGCGTATTCATCGCCATCGGCCACAAGCCCAATACGGGTTTGTTCGAGGGGCAGCTGGAAATGGCCAAAGGCTATATCATCGTTAATGCCGGGCGGCACGGGAACGCAACTGCCACCAGCGTGCCCGGCGTTTTTGCTGCCGGCGACGTCGGCGACTATGTCTACCGCCAGGCGGTCACATCGGCGGGCTCCGGATGCATGGCGGCACTGGACGCTGAAAAATTTCTCGACGAGAACTCGTAGCCGGTAGTTCGATTTGTCAGCTGCAGACGCATACCGCGTCGAGGTTGCCGGCGACATAGCCAGCATCGATGCGGTTCAGTGGGACAGGCTGCTGCCGGACGAGCAGCCATTCATCAGCCACGCTTTTCTCAGCCTGCTGGAACAGCACAACTGTGTCGGTTCAGAGGCGGGCTGGTTACCGCAGCACCTGGTGGCCCGCGATCGCGACAATTCCATCGTGGCTGCAATGCCGCTTTATGCGAAAGACCATTCCTGGGGCGAATTCGTTTTCGATTTCGCCTGGGCCCAGGCCTATTCCCAGGCGGGACTCGAGTACTACCCCAAGCTGGTAAGCATGGCGCCCTTCACACCGGTCAGCGGTGCCCGCCTGCTCGCAGCCCCCGGTCATGAAAAAGCCGGCACGGCTATGCTCAGGTTTGCACGTGACCTGGCAAAAGATTCAGGCGCGTCTTCCATTCACGTGCTCTACCCGCTGGCAACCGAACTTCCGGCACTGGAAGACGAGGCGATGATGCTGCGTGAGGATGTGCGCTTCATGTGGCAAAACCACGGCTACCGGGACTTTGACGATTTTCTTGCGACGTTCTCGGCCAGCAAACGCAAGAAATTGCGACGCGAGCGACGCCGTATAAAGGAACAGGGTATTGGCGTGACCACGGTGCCGGCGGCAAGCCTGTCGCCCGGCGAATGGCAGGCTGTTTACGATCTGTGTAGCGCTACGTTCTACCGGCGCGGCCATGCACCCTATCTGTCGCTGGAGTTTTTTTGCGAGCTGGCTGGACAGCTGCAGGAACAAATGCTGGTCAACCTGGCGCGGATAAACGAACAGCTCGTTGGTGCCGCAATTTTGTTCCGCGACAACAACACCCTTTACGGGCGCTACTGGGGCGGAATCGAAGGCCTGGATTGCCTGCATTTCGAAACCTGTTACTACCGCGGTATCGACTATTGCATCGAGCACCAGCTGCAAAACTTCGATCCTGGCACCCAGGGTGAGCACAAGCTGCGCCGCGGCTTTGCCCCCACCACCACCTGGTCGGCACACTGGATTGCCGACCCACGCTTTGCGCTGGCAATCGCCAACTATCTGCGACAGGAGCGCGAGCACGTAGCCCGCTATGCGGCGGAGCTGCAGCAGCACCTGCCATTCAGGCGCGACATATGAAACTCACCTGGCTGGCAGAAAACTCCCCGGCGAATGCTTTTCCCGATATCAGCCAGGCCCTGCAAGAGCCTAACGGCCTGCTCGCCGCCGGCGGCGACCTGTCGACTGCCCGGCTGGTTGCAGCGTATCGCCGCGGCATCTTTCCCTGGTATGAGGACGGCCAGCCCATACTCTGGTGGTCACCGGAACCGCGCGCCGTACTATTCCCCGGCAACCTGCATGTGTCGCGCAGCCTGCGACGTACGTTGCGGCGAGAAAATTACACGACCAGTTTTGACAGAGACTTTGCCGGAGTCGTGGCCGGTTGCGCACGCGATCGCCCGGGACAGCGTGGCACGTGGATTACCCCGGCGATGGCCGAAGCCTATGTGGAATTACATCGCCAGGGCTACGCGCATTCGGTTGAAGTCTGGCGCGATGACAAACTGGCTGGCGGCATCTATGGCGTGAGTCTCGGACGGGTTTTTTATGGCGAATCCATGTTCAGCCGACACACCGACGCTTCAAAAATTGCCTTGCTCGGACTGGTCCGGCGACTGCAGGCATGGAACTTTGAGCTGATAGATTGTCAGATACCCTCGGCGCACCTGATGTCACTGGGTGCGGAGCTGATTCCACGCGAACGGTTTCTTGCAATGAACAGGGATCTCGCCAGCGACGCGCCTGCCGTCCAATCCTGGCGCGAGGAGCCGCCCGGACTGGCGTTATAGACATTGTGTCATTGCAAAGCGCCGTGTGATTCTGCAAACTCTGCGTGTTTTTGATCAACTGAGAGGCGAATGGCCAAAGAAGAAGCAATTCAGATGGAAGGCAAGGTTGTTGAAACCCTGCCCAACACTACGTTCCGGGTGGAGCTGGAGAACGGTCATGTTGTGACCGCCCATATTTCCGGCAAGATGCGCAAGCATTACATCCGCATTCTGACCGGTGACAAGGTCACCGTTGAGCTCACCCCTTACGACCTCAGCAAAGGCCGCATCGTCTACCGCGGCCGCTAATCACACGATTGTCGATCGCGGCAGGATGCCGCTCCCACAAGCCCGCCCTACACAGCCTCGGGTTCCGGCAGCCCACGGGTTTTCAGCGTCAGCTCATCGTCTTCAACTGAAATGTGGACATGACCACCGTTTGTCAGCTTGCCGAACAGCAGCTCTTCGGCCAGCGGTCGCTTGATGTATTCCTGAATGACACGCGCCATCGGCCGTGCACCCATCTTCGGATCGTAACCACGAGTCGCAAGCCACTCACGCGCTTCGTCGTCCAGTTCGACACTGACGTTCTTGTCGACCAGCTGGCTTTCGAGCTCGACAATGAGCTTGTCGACGACGCGGGCAACAGTCGGAGGATCAAGTGCATCGAACTGGATTGTGGCGTCGAGCCGGTTGCGGAACTCCGGCGTAAACATGCGGCGTATCGCCTCCATGCCGTCCGACGTATGGTCCTGCGTGGCGAATCCGATAGAACGGCGACTCAGCTCTTCCGCACCCGCGTTTGTCGTCATCACGACAATCACGTTACGGAAGCTGGCCTTGCGCCCGTTATTATCAGTCAGGGTGCCGTGGTCCATAACCTGCAGCAGCAGGTTGAATACTTCCGGGTGAGCTTTCTCGATTTCGTCAAGTAGTAGCACCGCATGCGGGTTACGTGAAATAGCCTCGGTCAGCAGACCGCCCTGATCGTAACCGACGTAACCTGGCGGCGCGCCAATCAGCCGCGAGACGGTGTGCCGCTCCATGTACTCCGACATGTCAAAACGCACCAGCTCGATACCCAGCACGTGCGCCAGCTGACGGGTTACCTCCGTCTTGCCAACACCGGTGGGGCCCGCAAACAGGAACGCGCCGACCGGCTTCTGTTCTTCGCGCAGCCCCGAGCGTGCCATCTTGATGGCGGCGCCGAGCGCCTCGATCGCGCGATCCTGACCGTAGATCACCAGCTTCAGGTCGCGCTCCAGGTTTTTCAGTACGTCCCGATCCGAAGCCGATACGCTCCGCGGCGGAATACGCGCCATCTTCGCGACGATAGACTCGATATCGTCTGCAGAGACAGATGCCGCACGATCGTCGGGCGGCTGCAGGCGCAGGTTCGCACCGGCTTCGTCAATTACGTCAATTGCCTTGTCTGGCAGGTGGCGATCATTGATATGGCGGGCTGACAGCTCGGCCGCCGCGACCAGCGCGTCGTCATCGTACTTGACGCCGTGATGCGCCTCGAAACGGGAACGAAGGCCCTTGAGTATGTCGATAGTCTCGGCAATAGTCGGCTCCGGCACATCGATCTTCTGGAAACGGCGTGCCAGCGCGCGGTCTTTTTCGAAAATACCGCGATACTCGGTGTAGGTGGTTGAGCCAATGCAGCGCAGCTCACCGCTGGCCAGCACCGGCTTGATCAGGTTCGATGCGTCCATGACACCGCCGGACGCCGCACCGGCACCAATGACGGTATGGATCTCGTCAATGAACAGGATGGCCCCCGGGCGCTTGCGCAACTCCGCAATTACGCCTTTCAAGCGCTTCTCGAAGTCGCCGCGGTATTTGGTACCGGCAATCAATGCGCCCATATCCAGCGCATAGATCACACTGTCATTGAGCACGCTGGGCACCTTGCGCTCGTGGATGAGCCGGGCAAGGCCCTCTGCCAGTGCTGTCTTGCCCACGCCGGCCTCACCGACGTAAAGCGGGTTGTTCTTGCGCCGGCGACACAGGATTTCGACGGTACGCTCGATTTCCATCTCACGACCAATCAGCGGATCGATCTTGCCCTCTTCAGCCAGGCTATTGAGGTTGGTGGCGTACTGCTCGAGCGGATTGGCAGCGCCGGGGTCGACTTCTTTTTCAACTTCGGTTGCCTCCGCCTGGCCGGCAGTACTGCCCGGAGACTCGCCGCCCACTTTGGACAACCCATGCGAGATGTAGTTGACAACATCGAGCCGGACGATGTCCTGCATATTGAGCAGGTATGCGGCATGCGACTGCTTCTCGCCAAAGATCGCCACCAGCACATTGGTTGCGGTGACTTCTTTTTTGCCGCTCGACTGCACATGAAAAACGGCCCGCTGCAGCACCCGCTGGAACCCCAGCGTCGGTTGCACGTCCTGATCATCGCCATCGGGCAACCGTGGTGTGGTCTCATCGATAAAATCGGACAGGTCCTTGCGCAACCGGTCGATGTCGGCGCCACAGGCTCGCAGCACTTCGCCCACCTGCGGCACCTCGATCAGTGCCAGCAACAGGTGCTCGACCGTCATAAATTCGTGGCGCTTTTCACGTGCACTTTGAAAAGCTTCGTTCAGACAAAATTCCAGTTCACTGCTGAGCATTGTTTTAACCGTCAGTTGGTCAGCTTTCTTCCATTGTGCACAGCAAAGGGTGCTGGTGCTGGCGTGAGTAGCTGTTTACCTGGGATACCTTGGTCTCCGCTATTTCGTATGTAAAAACTCCACAAACGCCTTTTCCGCGCGTGTGAACCTCAAGCATGACCCTGGTGGCCTTGGTCCGGTCCATGCCGAAGATATTCTGTAAAACGTCGACGACAAATTCCATAGGAGTATAGTCATCGTTCAGCAGCACAACTTTGTACATCGGCGGCCGTTTCAGTCGCGGTCGCGCCTCTTCTACGATCAGTCCGTAATCGGATTTTTCGTGCTGATCAGTCACGGTACGCGGTGATCTGACTCGGGATCCACAAGGCTCATGTTCTTTTGACAACCGATATCGGTTTTTTCGCCCGGGCGGATGCGCCGCATGAACATCGGATGCAACTGATTCGATGTCCCCGACCTATAGGTATAAAGGTAATCGCATCCGGAAACAAGTCTTGTTCGACGCATCAAGTCATGGTACCCGTTGTGACGTTCATTATGGCATCTAATGTTATGCCAAATAAGCGCTTAGGTCACGAACAGTCGTCCCTGCCGGGCACTCCGGACTACTTGGTCTGGTGAGTAAACACGCCGTCCCAATCGTCGCCCGGCGGATTGTTGCGATAGTAGGCAATCCGGTCCAGGTAAGTCTGGAAAATATCGCGCCCCGGGTGTGACTGGTGCAGGTTGAACAGCGCCTGCTCGGCGGTATCCCATTCGCCCGCCCGATACATCTTCAGCGCGCGAGCGTGTTGTTTGAGCATGGTCTTGTGCTTGCCGGACAGCTCGCTTAACGGCCCAAGTGGTTCGTAGATGGCTACCGGACGGTCCTTGCCCTTGACCCGTACCAGGTCGATTTCGAGAAATGCATGATCCGGGACCGCTTTTACGGTCGCCTGGCCGACGGCGATACCAATGCCGTATTTTTTCGTCAGCCCCTCGATGCGTGAACCGAGGTTCACGGCATCCCCCATCACCGTGTACGCCATGCGAAATGCCGAGCCCATATTGCCGACGCGCATGATGCCGGAGTTAAGGCCAATACCAATCTTTATCCTGGGCCACCCGCGACTACTGAATTCCTCATTAAGCTGATCGATATCGACCTGCATCTGCAATGCCGCTTCGAGGGCGTGACGCGAATGGTCGGGATCTTCGAGGGGCGCACCCCAGAACGCCATGATGGCGTCGCCCATGTATTTGTCGATGGTGCCGCGATGACTGTGAATCACCCGCGTCATCGGTGTGAGGTAGTCGTTCATGAGCGTACTGAGATCACGCGGCTTGAGCGACTCGGAAATTGTAGTGAAGCCGCGAATATCGCTGAACAGTACGGTCATCTCACGGCTTTCACTCTTCATGTCGAAAAAGCCGTGATTCTCGTCCATCTCCTCGACCAGCTCGGGCGGAACATACTGGCCAAACATGGTCGACAGCTGACGCTTGCCGCGTGTCTCGATGACATAGCCGTAGATCAAATGGAACAGGTACAGCACGAAGGCCAGCGTCATTACCGGGGCAAGCGGCACAACAAAATTGGCCTTGTCCCACAGCAACAGGTTGACCGATGCCAGGCTAACCAGGACCAGGATTGTAAAGAGCGTGCCGGTCACCACGTTGGCACGCGCCATGACCCAGGTAACGAGCAGCGCTGTCAGCAGCAGCAGCGTGAATTCCACACCCTGCACATAGTGCGGGTGATGCTTTATGCGTCCATCGAGAATTCCGGACACTATGTTGGCGTGAACTTCGACACCGTTGTACTTCTCACCGACCGGCGTGACACGCAGATCCAGCAGGCCCGGCGCGCTGGTACCAACCAGGGCGATCGCACCCTTGAGCGGATACATCGGCGCGGTGCCGTTGAGAATCTTTGTAGCCGAGATGTAGGGAAAGCTGTACTGAGCACCGCGATACGGCACCAGCACCGTGGCTTCACCGTCAACGGGTATCTGGTACGGCCCCACGTTCAGCCAGTCGAGATTGAGGCTGTCGCGCTTCTTGTCGCCGGAATGAAAAACAAACTCGATGTCGGGAAAGCCCACGGCAGCTCGTGTAACTGCCAGAGCCAGGGACTCGTATAACTTGCCGTCGAATTGCTGCAAGACCGGCACACGCCTGTAAACGCCATCTTCATCGACTGTCGGGTTGTCAAAGAATCCACCGGTTAAAGCAGCATTCTGCAGCACCCCGTAATTTCCTGTGTGCGCCTTTGGCGTGTGGAAGTTAATTTCGTTTCCGGCACTGTTGAGCACCGGCGCCGGCAAGCCTCCGATCGACGCTGTGGAATTGTCCTCGCGAAAAACGTAGCCCATGACCGTGGCACGCTCATTCAGGGATCGGGCAAAAATATTGTCCCAATCCAGCGAATCGCGGAGTTGGGGCAACTGTTCGATGAATTCGGTGTCAGTACTTAATGATCCCTCTGCGAGGCTGGCCAGTACGGCCAGGCCGCTGCCCCGGTCAGGCTCCGGGAAAACCACGTCAAAGCCGACAACTTTGACCTGGTACTTGTCGAACAGGTTGTTGACGAGCTGGGCCAGCTTGTTACGGCCCCAGGGCCACTGGCCTTCGGCGGTCAGGCTCTCTTCGTCGATATCAACGATGACCACGCGGTCATCGGGTGTCTGCGGCATGGTGAGCACCAGGCGAGCGTCATAGGCAAAGGCCTCCAGGCGCTCAAGCGCAGGGATGATGACATCGCCACGGTTGTGCAGGACAAACGGCGCCAGCACCACCAGGCTGATCAGAATTCTTATGATGAGGCGTATATACAATGCGGGCCACAAACTACGGGTATTTGCGGCAGTCTAACCAATGCCCCCGGCGCACCATGTGCGGTATTCCACAAAAAACCGCAGCATTTCAGCAAGTTTGTCCCTGTAACGGGGTGCGCCGGCTGGCTGCAGCCCGTATGATTCGCAGGGTCGGGCGTCCATGCGCAGGCGCCAGCCGGCAAACGAAAATTTATGTCAAATCGCATATCTGAACTTCGCGGCCTATCCGGAGAGCAGCTGCTGGCGCGTGCTGGCGAGCTGCTGCCGCCATGGGTAGTGCTGTTGCTGGTACTGGCCATTGCCTGGCAGCTGGTCAGGCTGACCTGGCTGTTGCTGCCGGGTGAGCAATCCGTCGCAGCCATCAGCCCGACACCGGCGATGGCTACAACAGCGTCTCCCGCCACTACCGTCAACTACGACCTGTCCGCGATCGTAAATGCCAACCTGTTCGGCGAGAAACCCGCGGCCGCCGTGGCGCCACCGCCAACCGAGAACTTCGACGAGCTGGACGAGACCCAGCTGCAACTGATTTTACGCGGGACGATCGCTGCTACTGACGATCGCGTGGCGCTGGCAATTATTGCGGGTGACAACGGCGAGGAGAGGGTCTACGCGATCGGCGAAGCGGTCAGCAATGGCCGCAAACTGCATTCGGTGCTGCCGGACCGGGCCATCCTGAACAACAATGGCGAACTGGAATCACTGAAGCTGCCGAGAGACTACGAAGCGACAACCACCAGTCGCACAACAAGCCGGCGCACCACGACGCGCACGAACACCGCGCGCGCCGGTCGCCAGCTGCAGCGCACGCTGTCGGAAAACCCGGCCAAGCTCACTGACCTGATCCGTCCACAGCCGGTGTTTTCCAACGGCAAGCAGCTTGGCTACCGGGTATATCCGGGCCGGCGCCGGCAGCAATTCGTGGCACTCGGCCTCAAGCCTGGTGACCTGGTGACTGAAATCAATGGCACACCGCTGAATGACCCGGCCAAAGGCGCCGATATTTTCCGTTCGCTCGGGGAATCCAACCAGGTGACAGTTACCGTGGAACGCAATGGTGCACCTGAAGTGCTGGTGCTCGATACCGAAGCAATAAACAACATGGAGGGTGGGAAGCGGCGATGATGACCGGTATCCTTGCCCGCTGGATGGCCGTACCCGGCACATGCAAAAGGCAACCTATGAATTCAGAAAACCCTGCCCGGCTCGGCCCGGGCCAGCTGGCCCGACTGGCGCTCGCGATCGCGATGCTGTCACTTGCGCCTGTGCTCGCGCAGGCTGAAGGCGAACTGATCACGCCAAACTACAAAGATGCCGACATCCGGCAGATTATCGAAGCGGTCAGCGAGGTAACCGGCCAGAACTTCATCATCGATGCGCGAGTAAAGGCGCAGGTGACGCTGATTTCCTCGACCCCGATGACCCCGGAGGCCTTTTACGAGACGTTCCTGTCGGTGCTGCAGGTTTACGGCTTTGTCGCCGTGCCCTCCGGCAATGTAGTAAAGATCCTGCCCGACACCAATGCACGCCAGCTGCCAGGCAACGACCTGCCGCGACAAATCAGCAACTCTGACGAAATCGTTACCCAGGTGATCGAAGTGCAGAACGTGGGCGCCGCCCAGCTGGTGCCTATCCTGCGTCCGCTGGTGCCACAGTATGGCCACCTCGCAGCGCACCCGGCATCAAACATGCTGATCATTTCTGACCGGGCTGCAAACGTTAACCGGATGCTGCGGATCATTCGACGCATCGACCAGGCCGGTGACGACGATATCGAGGTGATGCGCCTCGAGCACGCCACTGCCGGCGATATGGTGCGCATCCTGACATCATTGAGCCAGAGCGCGGCGCGCGCCGATGGCGGCGCATCGTCTTTGCAGCTCGTTTCTGACGATCGCACCAACAGCATCCTGATCAGCGGCGACAAGACAGCGCGGCTGCGTTTCAAGGCACTGATCGCGCACCTGGACACGCCGCTGGAAGAAGGTGGCAATACCCAGGTTATTTACCTGCGCTACGCCGACGCCGAGGAACTTGCCGGCAAGCTGAAAGAACAGGCCAACCAGTCGACATCGGCGCCAGGTCAGGCACAGCCGGCCGGCAGTAATGTCGTCATCTGGGCAGACACGCCAACCAACGCGCTGGTGATTACGGCTCCGCCAAAAGTTATGCGGTCGCTGCGTTCGGTGATCGACAAGCTGGATATACGCAGGCTGCAGGTGCAGGTAGAGGCTATTCTCGTTGATCTGACGGCCGACAAATCCGCCGAACTCGGCATCACCTGGGCAGCAGACTCCACCCGGGACAGCGCTTCGGCCGGGCTGACCAACTTTGGCGGCGCGGCAAACGTCAGCGAGGTCATCGGGGCTGCTGCCAGCGGTGTAGACCCCGCAGCCGGGTTGGGCTTCATCCAGGACGGCCTCACGTTCGGGGTCGGTCGTATCAAGGACAATGGCACCAACTTCGCGGTGATCCTGCGAGCGCTGGCCGGCGATGCAAATACCAATATTCTTTCGATCCCCAGCATCGTCACGATGGACAACGAGGAAGCGGAAGTAAGCGTCGGCCAGGAAGTGCCGTTTCTTACCGGCAGTTTCAGCAATTCCGGTGGTACCGTCGGCGCGGTAAACCCGTTCCAGACTATCCAGCGTGAAGATGTCGGGCTGAAACTGAAAGTGACGCCGCAGATTAATGAAGGCGACGCAGTAATCATGGAAATCGAGCTGGAGGTTTCAAGCCTGGGCCAGGGCTCCACCGCAGCCGTGGATCTGATTACCAACCAGCGCACCATCCGTCAGAAAGTCGTGGTCGAAGACGGCGGCATTATCGTACTTGGCGGGTTGATTGACGAAAACCTGCTGGAAAGCGACAACCGCGTCCCGGGGCTGGGGCGTCTCCCGATTATCGGCAATTTGTTCAAGTCGCGTACCACGCGCAAGGTCAAACGCAACCTGATGGTCTTTATCAGCCCGACGATACTGCGTGACGCAGCGCAGGCGTACCGGGCGACAGACTCCAAGTACCAGTACATCCGCGAATTGCAACTTGGTGGCGACGGCAGGATTCAGCTGATGCCGCGTGAACAACGCCCGACCATGCCGCAAATCGACGAGTTCGCAACACCACCGCCCGAGCTCGATGGATCCTGATCCGCAAGAACTGGAGCTGGTTGAAGCAGAGCAAGGCAAGCCGCTCCTGTCTTTTGCCTTTGCCCGCCGTCACGGCATTCTGATCAGCGGCTTTACCGATGGAAAGGCCGACACCCTGTACCGGCCCGGCCTCAATCCGCGAATCCTGGCTGAGGTGCGCCGCTTCGCCGGCACACCGCTACAGCTGGTCGAGGTAGACGAGGCGGTGTTTGACGAAGCGCTGACCACCACTTATGAAAGTGGCGGCCGCAATAACGCCATGCAGATGGTTGAAGGCTTTGACGACAGCACCGACCTGTTCGAGGTGGCGCAGGCATTACCCGAACCTTCCGATCTGCTCGAAAGCGATGACGATGCGCCCATCATCAAGCTGATCAACGCAATCCTTACCGAAGCGGTAAAGGAAAACGCCTCCGATATTCACATTGAGCCGTACGAGAACCGGCTGGTAATCCGTTTTCGTGTCGACGGCGTGCTGCGTGAAGTGCTGCAGTCCCGTCGCGCGCTGGCACCGCTGGTCGTGTCACGTGTGAAAGTCATGTCAAAGCTCGACATTGCAGAAAAACGCGTGCCGCAGGACGGCCGCATTTCGCTGCGGATTGCCGGGCGTGCCGTCGATGTGCGTGTATCGACGCTGCCATCCGGTGAACGCGGCAGTGAGCGTGTCGTGATGCGTCTGCTCGACAAGCAGGCCGGCCGGCTCGACCTGTCCTCGCTGGGAATGGACGAGAAAACCCAGCGGCATGTGCACTCGCTGATTCACCGCCCGCACGGCATCATGCTGGTGACCGGGCCTACCGGTTCGGGAAAAACCACGACGCTTTATGCCGCGCTGGAACAGATCAATGACCGTGTGCGCAATATCCTGACCGTCGAAGATCCGATCGAGTATTACATCGACGGTATCGGCCAGACCCAGGTCAACACCAAGGTCGAGATGACTTTTGCGCGGGGATTGCGCGCCATTTTGCGTCAGGATCCCGATGTAGTGATGGTTGGTGAGGTGCGCGATCTGGAAACTGCTGAAATCGCAATCCAGGCCAGCCTGACCGGTCACCTGGTGCTGTCTACTTTGCATACCAATACCGCCGTCGGCGCCGTTACCCGGTTGCGTGATATGGGCCTGGAACCATTTCTGCTCTCATCGAGCATCATCGGCGTGCTGGCGCAACGGCTGGTGCGCGTACTCTGCCCGGACTGCCGTACACCGTACGCCGCCAACGAGCAGCAGAAGGCATTGCTCGAAGTTGGCGACGTCGACCTGCAGCTTTACCAGGCCGCCGGCTGCGAGCGCTGTAACCGCACCGGTTTCCGTGGCCGCACCGGCATCTATGAACTGCTGATTGTCGACGATACGCTGCAGTCGATGATTCACGACGGCGCCAGCGAGACAGATATGGAGCAGTTCGCCCGGACACTGACACCCAGTATCCGCGACGACGGCCGACGCAAGGTACTCGAGGGTGTCACAACCCTGCACGAGGTACTGCGCGTGACCGACGAGGGCTGAGGCCATGGGTGCCTTCGAATATGTTGCCGTCGATGCCGGCGGCCGCGAAAAAAAAGGCCTGATAGAAGGCGATACCGCGCGGACGGTACGCCAGACGCTGCGTGACCGACAACTGCTACCGCTGAAAGTTACCGAAGTGGCCGGTCGCGAGCGCAAGGAACGCAGCGCTTTCACCCTGCGCCGCTCTATATCACCGCTGGAACTGGCGCTGGTTACCCGTCAGCTGGCGACCCTTGTGCGCTCCGGCATGCCTCTCGAGGAGGCCCTGCAGGCGGTTTCGGAGCAAAGCGAACGACCACGCCTGAAGAGCATCATGCTGGGCGTACGGGCGCGCGTGATCGAGGGTCACCCGCTGGAAGCAGGCCTGTCTGATTTTCCGCAGGCGTTTCCGGAAATCTATCGCGCAACCGTTGCAGCCGGAGAACAGTCCGGTCATCTGGACGGCGTGCTCGAACGGCTGGCCGACTATACGGAGAGCCGTCAACTGCTGCGGCAGAAAGTGCAGCACGCAATGATCTACCCGACCATCGTCACCATTGTGGCGGTGTTGATTGTCGCCGGACTGCTGACCTATGTTGTGCCGCAGATCGTAGGCGTGTTTGCCAACGTCAACCAGCAGCTGCCTCTGCCAACCCGAATATTGATCGGCCTGAGTGACTTCCTGCGTCAGTGGGGGCTGTGGCTGCTGGTCGGGATGGTTGCCGGTTACTTTGGCTTTCGCTACCTGCTGCGTCGCGAAGGGCCGAAGCGGCGCTGGGACCGGTTCCTGTTACGCCTGCCGCTGATCGGCCGTCTCAACCGCGGTATCAACACAGCACGATTCACCAGTACGCTGAGCATCCTGGCCGGTAGCGGCGTACCCGTTCTCGAGGCGCTGCGCATTGCCGGTGGTGTTGTTACCAATGTGCCCATGCGCGAGGCTGTTCGTGAAGCGGCCATCCGCGTGCGCGAGGGCGCACCGATTGGCAAGTCCCTGGCGGCGAGCAGGCTGTTCCCGCCAATGACTATTCATCTCATTTCCAGCGGCGAGTCCAGCGGCGCGCTGGAAGAAATGCTGGAGCGCTCGGCAAAAAACCAGGAGCGTGAAATGGACAGCCTGATCGCTACAATGCTCGGAACGCTGGAACCGATAATGATCCTGGTCATGGGGGTTATCGTGCTCGCCATTGTGCTTTCCATTTTGTTACCAATCTTCGAGCTAAACCGCCTGGTCAGCTGAACACCGTTCGCTATTCACCATAATTAGCGGCAAACCCGCCGCAATCTCTAAAGTGTGACCACGATCAAGGTCGCTGGAGTCCATACAGCGATAAATAGTCGTGTCCAGCCGTTACGAGGGACGGCTTCCCAGCGGAGAGTAGCAATGAGCACAGACGACATCGATTACGACGAGGAACTGTACACCGACACGTCAATGTTTGACGCAGACGAGATCGTGCGCAGCGTCGAAGAAGTCGCACAAAAGAAAAAGGATGATGAGAAAAAACTTTCAGCAAGGAAGCGGTTTGAAATGATGATGGAGGATCGCAAGCTGGCTGAAGAGCTCGGCGATGCGTTCGACGATGACTGGTCAGACGACTGGAATGAAGAATGGTGCGAGGCAGAGGAAGAAGTTTCCTGACCTCGGGCGCAGCAGGGTTTTGACGCGCAAACATTGCGACAGAAAGATCCACGAAAAAAGGCGGCCGCATGGCCGCCTTTTTTATTCCCATACGAAAGGCTGGGAGCCGATAAGGAATGCCGGCTTCCAGGCTCGCCGCAGGTAGTCGCGGCTAAAGCCGCTCCCACGGGAACAAATCCGGCGAGATTCTGGTGTTCGCGGCTAAAGCCGCTCCCACGGGAACAAATCCGGCGAGATTCTGGTGTTCGCGGCTAAAGCCGCTCCTACGGGAACAAATCCGGCGAGACTCTGGTGTTCGCGGCTAAAGCCGCTCCCACGGGAACAAAATCTGGCGAGATTCTGGTGTTCGCGGCTAAAGCCGCTCCCACGGGAACAAAATCTGGCAAGATTCTGGTGTTCGCGGCTAAAGCCGCTCCTACAGGCCACAAGGGCGTCAGGCTGCTGCAGAAACGCTAACGAAAGTTGCGCGAGCGTGCCGGCAGTGCACCCAGCAGGTGACTGTCATCAGCCAGCGCATGCGCGACGACATGCATCACATCGCCCTGCTTCTGCAACTTCCCGTGCACGGTCAGCAGACGCGAACCAAGCAGCACCCGCCGCTGCCGTTCGGCAGTACGCTCCCAGACGATGAGGTTAACGTGGCCGGTTTCGTCTTCCAGCGTGACAAAGGTCACGCCTTTGGCCGTGCCCGGACGCTGCCGTGTAATCACCAGCCCGGCCGTGCTCACGCTGGCTCCGTCAGGCAGTTCCCACAGCCGCTGTGCGCTGCTGATGTTTTTCTCATCCAGCTGTGCACGCAGAAAACCCATCGGGTGACGCCCCAGGGTCAGCCCGGTGCTCTGGTAATCGGCCACTACATCTTCGCCTTCGGTGGGCCGTCGCAGCATTGGCTCACCTTCGCGGATTTTTATCTCCGGCAGCAGCGGCAGCGGCGCTTCCACCCCGGCAACATCCCAGCGCGCGCGGTGACGGTTACCGGTCAGGGTACGCAGGGCGCCGGCGGCCGCAACGGCCTCGAGATCGCCGCGATCAAGTTGTGCCCGCGTTGCCAGGTCCTGCACGTCGGCAAATGCCTGCGCGCCGCGGGCGGCCACCAGCCGCTCGCAGCCGGCCGCGGAAAAGCCCTTGACCAGGCGCAACCCCAGGCGAATGACCGGCTCCCCGTCGGCACCGCGCTCCAGCGAGCAGTCCCGGTCGCTGTACAACACGTCGGCCGGCCGCACCTTCACCCCATGACGCTGCGCATCCTGGATCAGCTGCGAAGGCGCATAAAAACCCATCGGCTGGCTGTTTATCAGCGCGCACGCAAACACTGCCGGCTCATGACACTTGAGCCAGGCAGAAACATAGACCAGCAATGCAAAACTTGCAGAATGCGATTCGGGAAAACCGTATTCGCCAAAGCCCTGGATCTGGCGAAAAATCTGGTCGGCAAACTGCTCGGTGTAACCGCGTTCGCGCATGCCGTTTTTCAGCCGCTGCTCGAACGGTCCCAGCCCGCCACGCCGCTTCCACGCCGCCATGGCGCGGCGCAGCTGGTCAGCCTCGCCCGGCGTGAATCCCGCCGCGACAATAGCCAGCTGCATCACCTGCTCCTGGAAAATGGGTACACCCAGCGTGCGTGACAACACATCACGCACCGCCTCGCTGGGAAATGTCACCGGCTCTTCGCCGCTGCGCCGACGCAGGTATGGATGGACCATGTCACCCTGGATCGGGCCGGGCCGTACGATCGCAACTTCGATAACCAGGTCGTAATAGCAGCGCGGCTTCAGGCGCGGCAGCATGGCCATCTGCGCCCGTGACTCGATCTGGAATACACCCGTGGTATCGCCCTTGCAGATCATGTCGTAGACCACCGGGTCTTCCGCCGGCACCGTGGCCAGGCTCAGCCTGCGGCCGTAAAAACCTTCAATAAACTCAAAGCTGCGGCGAATGGCGCTGAGCATCCCCAGGCCCAGCACGTCGACTTTCAGCAGTCCGAGCGCATCGAGATCGTCCTTGTCCCACTGGATCACGGTGCGATCCGGCATCGATGCGTTCTCTACCGGCACCAGCCGTGCCAGCGGCCCGCGCGAAATCACAAAACCGCCAACATGCTGTGACAGGTGGCGCGGAAAACCCATCACGGTACGCGCCAGCGTCAGCACCCGGTGCACCACGGGACTGGCCGGATCAAAGCCGGCTTCGCGCACCCGCTCGTCCTGGACCTCCCCTTCCCACCAGCTCAGGTTCCGTGCCAGCCGGTCGACCTGCAGCGCATCCAGCCCCAGTGCCTTGCCGACATCGCGGATTGCGCTGCGCGCGCGGTAGCTGATAACCGTGGCAGTCAGCGCGGCGCGGTCGCGGCCATACTTTTCGTAGATGTGCTGGATCACCTCTTCACGTCGCTCGTGCTCGAAATCGACATCGATATCCGGCGGCTCGTTGCGCTCACGTGAAATGAACCGTTCAAACAACATCGACATGCGCGCCGGATCAACTTCGGTGATCCCGAGGCAGAAACACACCGCCGAATTAGCCGCTGAACCGCGGCCCTGGCACAGGATGCCGCGGCCGCGGGCAAACTCGACGATCTCGTGCACGGTAAGAAAATACTGCTCGTACTTTAATTCGGCGATCAGTTCGAGTTCGTGCTCGACCATGTTGCGCACCTTGTCGCTGACACCCCCCGGCCAGCGCTTTTGCATACCGGCTTCGGTCAGCCTGCGCAGGTGGCTGGCCGGGGTTTCGCCGGCCGGCACCAGCTCGCGCGGATACTCGTAGCGCAGCTCTTCCAGCGAAAAGCTGCATTGCTTCGCCATATGTACCGTTGCGGCCAACAACGCGGGCGGATAAATCCTGGCCAGCGTCTCGCGTGGCCGCAGATGACGCTCACCGTTGGGAAACAGCCACGGCACTGCTGCAGCAACCGTGCTGCGCAGGCGTATAGAGCTGACGGTGTCCTGCAGAGCACGGCGACCACGTACATGCATGTGCACATCGCCACAGGCGACCAGCGGAATGTTCAGCGCCAGGCTCACTGCCTGCAGGGTGGCCAGGCGCGCGGCATCATCGCTGCCGGCCAGCAGCTCCACACCAATCGACAGCCGGCTGCCAAACACCCCGCGTAACCAGTTGCCCTCGGCTTCGACGGGTTGTGTGCCCGGCAGCCAGATCGCCAGGCAGTCAGCCACGCCACCGGCCAGGTCAGCGCGATACAGCTGGTACTGGCCTTTCGGCGCGGCGCGACGTGCCTGCGTGATCAACTCGCACAGATTGCCGTAACCGTTGCGGTTAGTCGCCAGCAACACCAGGTGGATGCCCTCCTCCAGCCGGAACTCGCTGCCGATAATCAGCTGCACGTCGAGTTCGCGCGCAGCCACATGTGCGCGCACGACACCCGCTACGGAACATTCATCGGTGATGGCTATGGCGCAATAACCGAGCTTGTCAGCCTGCGCCACCAGCTCTTCGGGCTGCGACGCACCACGCAGGAAACTGAAACTGCTGACGCAATGCAGCTCTGCGTATTCACTGATCAGGTTCACTGGTGATCAGCGCTGTTCCCGGCCGGCGTCGTGCAGCGGAGGCAGGAACGCAAAGAGCGGCGGCGGCCGGATTTGAGTGAGGCAGGGTGAGCGACGGTTTGCGCGGTAGCGCGAAGCCCGGGCACCGCTCGGGCAGGAGCGAACGTCGCCCGGCTGCCACCCGAGCGGCCGGGCCGGCCGAACAACATCAAGCCGGTGAGAATACGCTGATCACCACTACCGGTTTGTCCGGACGGGCAACTAACCGAAATAGCCATGCAGGTACCAGTCATGCGGCGCGCGGCGCTCGCGGTAAATCCACAGCCGCCACCCGCGTGTGTCACGCGCGATGTAGTAATCGCGAGTGACATCGTCACCATCCCACCAGCCGGTCTCAATGCGTTCGGGACCGCTTTCACGCAGCAGCATGCCGTCGTACTCGGGCCGGCCCCCTGTCGTCTGCAGGCGTTGTGGCTGCGGCAACAGCCACAACGGGCGTTCTGCGGCCGGTTCATGATCCGACACCGACGCAGCATCCGGGCCAACCGGTTCCTCCCGGCGCCAGGACAGCTCGGGACGATAGTCAGCAACGCCGCTGACACGGTAGATCGCTGTCACACCCAGGCGGGTACGCAGGTTTTCCAGCAGGTCGGAACGGTCGGTTGTATTGCCGGCCTGTGCAAACAGGCTGCGTTCACGACAGGCCAGCGTGGTTATGCTGCCACTGGCAAGCGTTACCGCGATGACCGGCGCCGTTAACGCCAGCTCATCGAGCTTCAGCTGCACCAGCGTGAGCATGCGCCGGGCATCCTGGCTGTACTCGAGCAGGCCGACCTGCACGCGCGTCGCCGGCTGGTCAGCGTGCAGTAACTCGAAAGCAATTTTCTGCACCCCGGCCTGGCGTGCAACCAGGTAATTACCAAGTTGGTCCAGCAGCTTTTGTGCCGCAATAAAAACCTGCCCGGTGTCGCTGGTCTCCGCCGGCATCTCGACCGTGCCGGTAAAGGCCGGTGGCGCGCTGTATGACGGCCGCGGATCAGGCAGGCGTCCCAGCGCGCGATCCAGTTCAGCCAGGTAACGCCGGCCGAAGCGGCGGGCAAAACCGTCACGCGGCAATCGCAGACAGTCACGCACCGTATAAATACCCATGCCACGCAATGCTCGCCGGGTTTTTTCCGGCCACTGCAGGCAGCGCAGCGGCAGCTTGCCCAGCTGACCGGCCAATGCCTGCGGCCCGGTCAATATGACCTGTTGTTCCAGCTGCGCAAACCATTGTGCTGCCAGCGGCGTTGGCGTTATTGCCAGCCGTGCTTCATGCCCGATTTCAGCACCAACCCGGGCGCAAAGTTTTTCCGCGCCACCGAAAAGCCGCAGGCTGCCGCGCACTTCCAGCAGCAGGTCGGCCGGCGGGTTGATGTTGACCCAGGGAGTAAAGCGCGCCGCCCACCCTGCCAGTTTTTCCAGCCGGGCCTTTTCGCGGCGCAGGTCGCGTGACCGCGCGTTTAACTCCGGGCACAGCGCATAAGCGGCATTGAGACCGAGACCCGGCTGAATACCCCATTGACGTGCAGCGGTACTGGCGGCGTGTACGATGCTGCGGCTGCCCTCGCCGTCGACGACTACCACCGGGCCGGTATCTGCCGGCAGCACCTCGAGCGCAAGACATGGCAGGTGAATAGCCAGCCACAGGTGCGGAAACTGCGGCGTGTTAAGCGCAGCCGGCGGTGAATTTTTTTTCGTCGCAGGCAGCGCGGCGAACAGCCCGAACGTGGTGCCCGGTGCCGCCATTACTCAGACGCCGTCGCGTATCCGGCCGGCTGCCTCGCGGGTAAGCGCTGCGCCCAGTGATAATTGAACTTTGCCGGGCCGGCCACCACGTGCTTTGAGCACATCTATATCCAGCCCGGCCGGAGTTTGGCGCAGCAGCATACGCACGGCCGCCGGCGACGGGTTATCCAGCACATCGACCGGGCGAAATATCACACCAAAAGTGCCGCCCTCGCTGGCGGCAAGCTGCAGCCGTCGCAACGCGGCAACCGGTGCACTGGCTGTCCACGACAACACCGCCGCACAGTTACCGGAACGCAGGGACTGTTCGGTAGCCCACAGGATCTCTTCGGTGGTCTCGGCACGCACGATGAGCAAACGCGCCAGGTCGATACCGGCGGCTGACAGTGCCGGCGCGTACGGCACCCACGGCGGTGCTACCCAGATCAGGCAACGGTCGTCGTCGTTCTGATTGAGCTTTACCAGTGCCGGCAGCAGCAGCCGCAACTCACCCTGGCCGCGACGTTCGAGCAACAGTTCGTTCAGCGCACTGGCCGGCCAGCCACCACCGGGTAAAAGCTTATCCAGCCCGTCATGGCCCGTGGGAATGATGGCCGTCTTGTCGTTGTTGTCACAAGCACGCCAGATATCCGGGTGATGCAGCAGCTCGTACAGCGGTTGTTTTTGTTGTTGCGATTGCCCCATCTTCGCAGTCGGGGGACAGTTTGCTTTTTTGCTGCGGAGACAAAAAACAAACTACCCCCGTTGCCCCCTCATGCGTGTTGCCTGATTACACCTACAACAACACCCTCTATAACCATGGGTTCGTTTTCGAGATCGACATGGATCGGCTCGAAATCCGGGTTTTCCGGCAGCAGCCATACTTCATGGCCCTTCTGCTTGTAACGCTTGACGGTCACTTCGTCTTCCAGGCGCGCCACGATGATCTGCCGGTTGCGTATATCCGGCGTGCGATGCACCGCTACCAGGTCGCCGTCGTAAATACCGGCATCACGCATACTCATGCCGTGCACCTGCAGCAGGTAGTGCGGCTTTTGCGCGAACAGACCGGGATCAAGCCGGAAGTGCGTTTCAATGTGCTGCTGGGCCAGCATCGGCTGCCCGGCGGCAACCCGCCCGACCAGCGGTACCCCCGGCTCGACGCCATCGCAGATACGAATGCCGCGGGAAACCCCCGGGATCAGTTCGATAGCGCCCTTCTTCTGCAGCGCCCGCAGGTGCTCTTCGGCGGCGTTGGCCGACTTGAAGCCCAGCTCGGCGGCGATTTCCGCGCGTGTGGGCGGCATGCCGGTATCATCTATAGCCGCTTGAATTAAATCAAGAATTTCGGCCTGGCGGTCGGTCAGCTCCTGCATGTATCACCATACTGTATGTCTGAACAGGACCTGTGATTATAAACAGATATGGTCTGGTAGCAAGCCCCACAAATGGCAATGAACTGGCCGGGGGCACCTCGCCCAACCCGGATTGGTTACACGAATGCAGATGGAGCAGACATCGCCGGGAGGCGATGCTGCTCATCTGCTACTGGCTGGGTAACGTACCGGCATCACCATCGCCCGAGGGCCACCCCGTCGGGGAAAAGGGTGGGTTCACGCCATTCTGCGCGGTAATAGCTTCGGGGAAGCGCTCCACTGGACCGTTAGAGCTGGCATTGCCAGGGGCAATGCAGCTCAACTGCTACGGACAGTTGAACGTGCCATCTTTTCCACCGAACCTGGTCGCAGGTAATTCGCGGCTGGAAGCCGCTCCCACCGCCGGTCCGAAACCTGGTCGCAGGTAATTCGCGGCTGGAAGCCGCTCCCACGAAGCCGCTCCCACCGCCGGTCCGAAACCTGTTCGCAGGTAATTCGCGGCTGGAAGCCGCTCCCACGAAGCCGCTCCCACGAAGCCGCTCCCACAAAGCCGCCCCCACCGCCGCTCCTGCAAACAGGCTGAACACGCAGGGTGGCGCTGGTGGCACGTTTTCCAATGAGTAGCAGATGAGCAGCATCGCCTCCGGCGATGTCCTTAGTGGAACCACCCCAGATAAGCAGCATCGCCTCCGGCGATGTCTGCTCCATCTGCATTATTGGTACTTAACAATTTGGGAACGAAAGCCCAGCGAAATTGTGGCATTATAGTGATGTACCGCATGAAGTAATTATGGTAAATGCTTGGTTCATGCGGGCCGGCGTTAAAAAAACATCTGACACAGGGAGCACTGCATGTCGCACCAACCGGGTGCAGAATTGGCCGACGCTGTGGTGAGTTGGCCGGGCGCTGCAAAGACTATTGCTGACGATACAACGCTCAACCTGCCGTTGAGCACACTGGAACACAACCGCGATGCGGTCATCCTGATGGCGCCGGTCAGTGGCCAGGCGGACCCGTCTATCGTGTACGTCAACGAAGCTTTCGAATCTATGACCGGCTATTCGCGCACGACTGCGCTGGGTGCCTCGCCACGCATCCTGGTGGGAGAACGCGGCCAGTTTGGCTGGGTCGGCAGGTTACGCCGGCGCATGCAGTCGCAGCAGGCGTTCCGTGAACGCTGCATGCTCCGCTGTGCCAATACCAACCCGCTGGCAGCCCTGGTCGAAGCGCACCCTATTGGTGGCGCTGCCGGCATTGCTTACTGGCTGGTCAAAATGCATGACCTGGCCGGTGAACCGATCAGCGGTGAACTGGCACGTGCCATGCACTCGTCGACACACGACGAACTGACTGGCCTGATAAACCGCGCCGAATTCGAACGCCGGCTGGAATCCGCACGCGGACAGCTGCCGGACAACGGCCGCGAGCATGTGCTTTGTTATCTCGATCTCGATCAGTTCAAGGTGGTCAATGACACCTGCGGCCATGCCGCTGGCGATGAACTGCTGCGCCAGCTGGGCGAGATACTGCCGGGCTGCGTACGCGAGTGCGACACTATTGCGCGACTCAGTGGCGACGAATTCGGGGTGCTGTTTGACAGTGCCACCGTGCCCCAGGCCCGGCTGCTGGCCAACCGCCTGCGTGACAGCATCGAAAAGTACCGTTTTGCCTGGCACAACAAGATTTTCAGTGTCGGCGTCAGTATCGGCCTGGTGTCGATCACCGACACCAGCGAGGGCGTGTCGCAGCTGCTGAGTGCGGCCGACACTGCCTGTTTTGCGGCCAAGGATCTGGGTCGCAACCGCATCTACGTTCATCATCACGAAGACGGCGAAATCGCCCGCCGCCATGGCGAGATGGAGTGGGTTACCGAGATCCAGGCGGCACTCGACCAGGAGCGGCTGCAGCTGCATTTGCAGAGCATCAAGGACCTGACCGCAACGACTCAGGGCAATCACTACGAGGTGCTGCTGCGGATGCAGGCCGAGGATGGCACGCTGATTTCGCCCGAGGCTTTCCTGCCAGCGGCAGAAAACTATCACCTGTCCACGCGCCTCGATACCTGGGTGGTCGGCAGGGCTTTTGATTATCTAGCCAGTCGTGAAGTGCGCGGCGATGACGGCAACCTGTGCTGCATTAATTTGTCCGGCCATTCGATTACCGATGCCGGTTTCCTGCAGACGATTATGGCTCGCCTGGGGCGCGCTCCAGAGGCTGCCAGCGCCATCTGTTTCGAGATTACCGAGACCGCGGTAATTGCCAACCTTGGCCTGGCGACACACTTCATTCGCTCGCTCAAACGCATGGGCTGTCGCTTCGCACTGGATGATTTCGGCAGCGGGCTGTCATCTTTTGCCTATCTCAAGAACCTGCCGGTCGATTTTCTCAAGATTGACGGCATGTTTGTACGCAACATGACGCGTGACCCGATCGACCTCGCCTTCGTGCGCTCGATCAACGAAATCGGCCACGTGATGGGCAAGAAAACCGTAGCGGAGTTTGTCGAGGACCAGGACACCCTCGATGCGTTGTGCGAGATGGGGGTCGACTACGCGCAGGGGTTTCACATTTCGCGCCCTGCCCCGCTGGTCTGAGGCGACAACGCGCGTCGGATACGGTTAAAATTTGACGGTAAATCACTGCCGGTAGACTCTCCATGAGCGTATTCATTTACGGCCCGCCGCAAAGTTCCTACGTCCGCACGGTGCGTATGACCTGCGTGGAAAAAAACGTCCCGTACGAACTGAAGGACGTCGAGTTTGGTTCGGTCGAGCACACCTCGCTGCATCCGTTCGCGAAGATTCCGGTCATGCGTCATCGTGATTTTATCCTGTGCGAATGCAGCGCTATCACCCGTTACATCGACCAGGTGTTTGACGGACCGGCGCTGCGCCCGGAGCAGGCGCGCGAACGCGGCCTGATGAACCAGTGGATCAGCACCACGATGGATTATTACTACGATGTCATGATCCGCTCGCTGGTGCTGCCGCGGCTGGGCCTGGCAGAGCTCGATGAAAAGAAAATCGAGGAAATGCGCCCGCACCTCGAGCACCAGCTTGGCGTGGCGGACAAGGCGCTTGGCTCCAACGAGTTTCTGGCGGGCAGCGATTTCACGCTGGCGGACCTGTTCCTCGCCCCGATAATTGCCCTCGTTATGAAAACTCCCGAGGGCGGCCGCGCCGTACCGGGTTATGCAAACCTTGTACGCTGGATGCGGGACATTATGGAACGTGACAGTTTTACAAGCACCTCGCCGCCCCTCTGACGTATAATTAAAGATTGATTCGGCTGCCTGGGGGCAGTCGCGGCGCAAGCCCATAACAACAAGCAGCGCCGCATTCCTGCGACTGAAAAATGGAGAGCGTAATGCCACAGCGCCTGGCAGCGGCAGCCGCCGCAATTGTTTTACTGGCAACCGGTACGGCCTCGGCCCAGGTGGTGTTTGAAAGCGGCCCGGTGCGGCCGCTGGCGATGACGCCCGACGGCACACACCTGCTCGCGGCAAACACACCTGGCAATGCGCTGGAGATTTTCGCTATACGCAGTGACGGGTTGCAG
>JABDJB010000112.1 GCA_013003425.1 Gammaproteobacteria bacterium
GCCTTAGTCGGATTCGAGCCAGGGCATTTGTGCGCGGAGTTTTGTGCCCACCTGCTCGATGGGGTGGCTGGTGTCCTGCTGCATCAGCTTCTTGTATTCGGGCTGACCGGCCTTGTTTTCGTCGATCCAGCGGCGGGCAAAGGTGCCATCCTGGATGTCCTGCAGCACGGCGCGCATGGCAGCAACGCTGTCCTCATTGACGACACGCGGCCCGCTGGTCATATCACCCCAGGCTGCGGTTTCGCTGATGTACTTGTGCATCTTTGCCAGCCCGCCCTCGTGCAGCAGGTCGACGATCAGCTTGAGCTCGTGCATGACTTCGAAATAGGCGACCTCGGGCTGATAGCCGGCCTCGGTCAGCACCTCAAATCCTTTGACGATCAGTTCGGTGGCGCCGCCACACAGCACGGCCTGCTCGCCGAACAGGTCGGTTTCAGTTTCTTCCTTGAACGTGGTTTCCAGTACGCCGCCACGTCCACCACCGAGGCCCTGCGCATAAGCCAGGGCACGCGCCTTGCCCTCGCCGGTGGCATCCTGGTGTACCGCCACCAGGCACGGCACACCACGACCCTGTTCGTACTGGCGGCGTACCAGGCCGCCGGGGCCTTTGGGCGCGATCATCACGACGTCGAGCGAGGCATCGGGAACGATTTCGCCAAAGTGGATGTTGAAGCCATGAGCGAACAGCAGCGTAGTGCCGGCCGCCAATTCTGGCGCGATCGTTGCGTACAGATCGGGCTGGGCGGTATCGGGTATCAGGATGGCAACCAGTTTCGCGCCGGCAACTGCCGCCGGTGGCTCGGCCACCTCGAGGCCATCCTGTTGTGCCTGTTTCCAGCCGGCCCCGTCACGGCGCACGCCAACCACCACATCGTGACCGCTGTCTTGCAGATTCAGTGCGTGCGCGCGGCCCTGGCTGCCGTAACCAATAATGGCGATGCGGGCGCCGGCCAGCGCCGCTGCGTCGATGTCAGTGTCCTTGTAAATCTTCATGTGTGCTCCGGGGTCTCGTTTTTTTGTGCGAAATATCAAACAGGTCAGAACATGCTGGATTCGTCGATTCCTGCGTCCTGGTCGTCGCCATCCTGCTCGTCGCGGCAGGCAATGTGCGGACCGGTGACCATCTCCTTATAGCTCAGGCCCGGTCCCACCATGGGGTAGACGCAGGCGTCGGGATCAATGATCACTTCCAGGAATGCCGGCCCGTCGTAGTCGATGAACTCGCTCACGACGCGCGGCACGTCTTCCTTGCGGTCGAGGCGCACGGCGTATTCGAAGCCGTCTGCCTGTGCCGCTTTGACGAAGTTCTTTTTGTGCAGTGACTTGTCGCTGGCGGCCAGCCGGCCTTTGAAGAACAGCCGCTGCCACTGTTTCACCATGCCGTCGCCGTAGTTATTCATGACGACGACTTTTATTGGCAGGTTATAGGTTGTAGCGGTCTCCAGCTCGCCGAGGTTCATGCGCATGCTGCCGTCGCCGTCGATGTCGATTACCAGGCGGTCCGGTTGGGCGAACTGTGCGCCGATGGCAGCGGGCAGGCCGAATCCCATCGTGCCCATACTGCCGGACGTCAGCCACTGCCGCGGCTGTCTGAAGTCAAAATACTGTGCGGCCCACATCTGGTGCTGTCCGACACCGGTGCTGACAATGGCGTCGCCGTTGGTGATGCGGTTGATCTCTTCGATAACGTAATAGGGCTGGATCAGTTCGCTGTCGCGGTCAAAGTTCATGCGGTAGCGGGTGCGTAGCTGCTCCAGGTGGCGATGCCAGTCGGTGTAGTCGGCCGCAAAGCCGCTGCGCTGGCCGTACGCAACCAGCTTGTCGAGGGCAGGTTCAAGATTACCGACGTGATGCCAGTCAACCGGCTTGACCTTGCCTATCTCCGTGGCATCGATATCGAAGTGGGCGACGGCGCGTGCTTTTGGGGCAAACTGGTCGGGCACGCCGGCAACGCGGTCGTCGAACCGCGCGCCAACCGAAATAAGGAAATCACAATCATCGACGGCATAGTTGGCATACGCTGTGCCGTGCATGCCCAGCATGTGCATGCTCAGCGGTGACTGCGTGTCGATGGCGCCGATTCCCATCAGAGTGGTAACCGCCGGCACGCCGAAGCGTTCGGCAAAACGGCGCAGTGGCTCGGCGGCATTGCCATTGATGACGCCGCCGCCGGCATAAATCAGCGGCCGGCGCGCTTTGCCGAGCAGGTCAAAAAAGGCCCTGGCCTCCGGATCGTCCAGCTCGCTCTTGCGTAGTTTGTACATACGCTGGCGATAGCCCGGCACCGCCAGGCGCCCGGTGCCCTGGAACTTGCCTTCCCAGTTCTGCACGTCCTTCGGGATATCGATCACAACCGGGCCGGGCCGCCCGGTGCGGGCGATTTCAAAGGCCGTGCGCACGGTCGCTTCGAGCTTTGTCGGGTCGGTTACCAGAAACACGTGTTTGCAGGCCGCGCCCATGATGCTGCTGACCGGCGCTTCCTGGAATGCATCGGTGCCAATGGCCTGCGTTGGCACCTGCCCGCAGATTACGACGATAGGAACAGAGTCCGCCATGCAGTCGCGCACCGGCGTTACGGTGTTTGTGGCGCCGGGGCCGGACGTCACCATGGCCACGCCGACTTTGCCGCTGGCGCGCGCATAACCAGAAGCCATGAACGTCGCGCCCTGCTCATTGGCAGGCACAATCAGTGGCAGGGGCGTTTCGCGCAAATCCTTTGCGTCCGGCGCCACTTCGGCATTAAAGCGAAACAGGGCATCAAAGGTGGGCAGGATCGCGCCGCCGCTGTAGGCAAAAACGCAATCGACATTTTCATCGGCAAGAATCTGCACAATGGTTTCGGCGCCTGACAGTGTCTGCCCGGCGCGCGGGTGAACCAGGTCAGGGATTGGCTGGTGGCTTTTGTACATCGGTCGTCATCGGATCCAGGGCCGGGCGGGAGCTGGCGGTGGCTCCGCAGGCAAAATTCATTCATCTTGCTTCGGCTGGCCCACTCTATTAATGTCGGGGATTCTGCACCGCAGCATCGACATTAACCCTACCAACGAAAACCCACTCAAGTCCACAGATTACCGGGAATTTTTCTGATGCGGCATACCATATCGCTGTTCCTGCAAAACGAGGCCGGTGCCCTGACCCGGGTGGCGGGCCTGTTCTCATCACGCGGCTACAACATCGAGTCGCTGCATGTCGCACCGACGCAGGATCATACGGTCTCGCGGCTCACCCTCGTCACCACCGGGTCGGATGCCGTAATCCAGCAGATCTGCAACCAGTTGCTGAAGCTCGTCGATGTCGTGGACCTGGCCGACATGACCAGTGGCGATCACATGGAGCGTGAGCTGCTGCTGCTGAAGCTGCGCCTGGACGAAAAACCGGACGAGGCGCTGGCGGAGCGTTTCACGGCGCTGCGGGCAAACGTGCTGGACGATCGTCCCGACAGCTATACCGTCGAGGTGACTGCCGGCGGCGCGAGGATCGACTCGCTGCTCGATGAGGTGGGTGGTTATCCAGGTGTGGACGCGGTCTTGTCGGTGGTACGCAGCGGCGTGCTGGCAATCAGCCACGGCGTGCCGGTCATCGAATAGGCGTTTCAGCCGGTAAGCGTTGCCAGCTGCGCGACGGCAGCATCGCGCTGTTCAGCCGTGGCTGCAGTGACCGTGCAGTGCCCCAGTTTGCGCCCCGGCCGGGGCTGTTTACCATAATCATGGTAATGCGCGCCGGCGATCGACAACACGGGTTCGAGCGGCGGCAACTGGCCGAGGAAATTCACCATCGCAGTGTGACCGCGCGCTGTCGTGTCCCCCAGCGGCAGGCCGCGGATCGCGCGGATATGGTTTTCGAACTGGCTGGTCACTGCGCCCTCGATGGTCCAGTGGCCGGAGTTGTGCACGCGCGGTGCAATTTCGTTGGCTACCAGTTTCCCGTCAACAACAAAAAACTCGATAGTTAAAATTCCGGCGTAGTCGAAGCGATCAAACAGACGGTGCAGGTAGTCTTCGGCAGCGCGCTGCAAGTGCTCGTCGAGATACGGTGCCAGCGAGTGGCGCAGTATCCCGTTTTCGTGCACGTTGTGAGTCAGCGGGTAAAACGCCGCCTCGCCACGCGTGTTGCGTGCTCCTATAATCGACACTTCCTGTTCGAAGGGCACGAACTGTTCGAGTATCAGTGCCACGCCACCAAGCTGCTGCCAGGCCGGCGCGACCTGGTCTGCGGATCGCAGCACCACCTGGCCGCGGCCGTCATAGCCAAGCCGGCGGGTTTTCAATACTGCCGGCAGCCCCAGGTCGGCCACCGCGCTGTCGAGCTGTTCCTCGCTGCCGACCGCATGCGAGCGCGGGGTAGGGATGTCGAGCGCGGCAAACAGCTGTTTTTCACTGCGCCGATCCTGGGTGGTCTCCAGAGCTGCGACCGGCGGCAGGAACGGAACGGTAGCGGCAATTTCGTGCAGCAAATCCGCCGGTACGTTCTCGACATCAAATGTCATCAGGTCGACGCTGGCGGCAAGCTCAGCCAGTTTTTCTGCATCGTCAAAGCTGCCGAGTACGATGCTGCCGACCTGGGCACCGGGCGCGTCTTCACTGCGATCGAGAAAGCGGAAGCGTGAGCCAAGCGGATAACCGGCCAATGCCAGCATACGGCCAAGCTGGCCGGCGCCGATGATGCCAATATTCACTTTGCGCCGGGTTCGGGGTTATCCAGTACCTTGCGGGTCTGGTCGTTGCGGAAACTTTCCAGCGCTTCGCGCACCTCGGGGTATTTGATCGACAGTATTGCCGCAGCCAGCAGGCCAGCATTGGCCGCGCCGGCATCGCCAATGGCCAGCGTACCGACCGGGATACCGCGCGGCATCTGCGCTATCGACAGCAGTGAATCGATGCCATTGAGTGCTTTGGATTTCACCGGCACACCCAGTACCGGCAACGAAGTTTTTGCCGCCGCCATGCCCGGCAGGTGCGCTGCGCCACCGGCGCCGGCAATGATCACTTCCAGGCCCCGGCTGCGGGCATTTTCGCAGTATTCAAACAGCAGGTCGGGCGTGCGATGCGCGGATACAATGCGGGTCTCAAAAGCGATACCGAGTTGCTCCAGCGTCTCTGCTGCTTTCTGCATGGTGCCCCAGTCGCTCTGTGAGCCCATGATTATGCCGACGAGTACTTTCATCGGCCCATTGTACCAACGCTATTCCATCAGTTCATTGAGGTAGCGGAACAGCTGGCGTGCCGCTTTCGGTGGCTTGTTTTTCGCCCGCTCGGCCGCCGCATCGCGCATCAGCCTGCGCAGGTGTTGACGGTCGGCCTGTGGGTATTTTTCCAGCAGCAGTGCAAATGCTGCATCGCCTTCATGCACCAGGCGGTCACGCCAGCTCTCCACGGTGTGAAAACGCGCTGCAGTGGCACGCGCGCGGTCCTGGATTTTTGCCAGCGCCTGACGAATTGGCTCGGCGTCTATGTCACGCATCAGCTTGCCGATGAACTGTTTCTGGCGATAAAGCGCCCCATGCTTTTTCATTTTGCGCGCGTCGTGTATCGCTTCGAGCAGGTTTGCCGGTACGGGTATTGCGGCCAGTTCCGAGTCACCAAGGGCAATCAGGTGCTCGCCGAGCTGCTGCAGCTCGAGCATCTCGCGCTTCAGCTGTGTCTTGCTGGGCTTGTCGGCCGGCAGTGGCTTCGGATCGTGCGGCAAAACGGCGCTCCTAGATGCGCGGATCGCGGCCACGCGGCGGCTTGCCGTTCTGGCACAGCCGGAAGTAGCCGCGCTCACTGGCGCGGTAATCGAACTGCTGTCCATCCTGTTGCAGCACCACCCGATAGCCGTTGACCAGTGCCTGCGTGTACATCATGCCGGGCTCGGGGCAACCGAGTGAGCCATCGTTGTATACGACCGCCTCAGCAAGCTGCACGCTGATGCCGCGGTCTGTTCCGCTGCGTTCAGCGAGATCGGCGCGGATCTTTTGCAGCAGCTCGGCAGGTACAACGGTGGTGGTTTTTTGATCCTGGTTGGCTGGCATGGGCATTTCTTCACTAACATCCCGGGTTTCGTTGACCGGGCAGCCGGCCAGCAGCAGCAACGGCAGGCACAGCAGCAATTTGTTGGTCATTGAGCGTCGATACGTGGCAATCGTGATGCGTTAGAATGCCCGCACCCGGAAATACAGGCAACTTCATTGAACGATCAAAACCTTACAACCGCCAGTTTCAGCGAGCAGGAGCTGGAACAGGCCGTGCGCCGTGTGCTGGATCTGGCAGTGCAACACGGTGCCAGCCAGGCCGAAGCCGCCGTCAGCGCCGAGACCGGCCTGAGCGTGACGGCGCGTCTGGGTGACGTCGAAACGCTGGAATATCACAGCGACCGTGGCGTGGGTGTCACGGTTTATTTTGGCCAGCGCAAGGCGTCGGCAAGCAGTGCGGACCTGTCGGCCGAAGCGCTCGAACAAACAGTTGCCAAAGCTGTCAGCATCGCACGCTACACGGCAGAAGATCCCTGTGCCGGGCTGGCCGATGCACAGCTGATGGCTGCAGACCTGCCGGATCTCGACCTGTCGCATCCGTGGGAACTGGCGCCGGAACGGGCTATCGAACTGGCTATCGAGTGTGAGCAGTCGGCGCGCGACGTCGACAAGCGCATTACAAACTCGGAGGGCGCCAGCATCAACAGTCACCAGGGTGTCCGGGTTTATGGCAACAGCCATGGATTTCTCGGTGGTTACCCGTCGACCAGCCACAGCATAAGCTGCGCCGTAGTGGCCAGCGACGATGCCGGCATGGAGCGTGACTACTGGTACGACAGCGCGCGCTGTCACGACGATTTGCTGACGCCGGCGGAGATTGGCCGTCAAGCCGGCGAGCGAACGGTGCGGCGGCTGGGTGCACGCAAGATCGATACCGTTACCGCACCGGTACTGTTTCCTCCTGAACTGGCGCGGGGGATGATCGGGCATTACCTGGCCGCGGTTCGCGGCACCGTTCAGTACCGCCAGGCCAGCTTTTTGCTCGACATTGCCGGGCAGCAGGTATTTCCGGAGTTCATGCAGCTGTCAGAGCGGCCGCACCTGCTGCGGGCACCGGGCAGCCGGCCGATGGACAACGAAGGGGTGGCAACACAGGACCGGGAGCTGGTCGCAGACGGCGTCGCCCAAGGCTACATACTGAGCAGCTATTCGGCGCGCAAACTCGGCCTGCAGACTACCGGCAATGCCGGTGGCATCCACAACCTCCTGGTAAAACCTTCAACCAGTGGCGGTCTTGCGGAGCTGATGCAGCAGATGGGCAGCGGCTTGCTGATCGGTGAGCTGATGGGGCAGGGGGTCAACGCCGTGACGGGCGATTACTCGCGCGGTGCGGCTGGTTTCTGGGTCGAGGACGGCAAGATCAGTTTTCCGGTTCACGAGATCACCATCGCCGGCAACCTGCGCGACATGTTTCGCAACATCGTGGCGGTGGGTGATGATGTCGACGCGCGCGGCCGGGTGCGCTGCGGCTCCATGCTGCTTGAACAGATGACGATCGCAGGCGCCTAGCCGGCAGTATCCTTTTCGATCAGGTCCCGCAGGTTGCGCGTGCCAAGATGTGCGCCGGCAGTCTGCTCGATATCGGCAATAATTGCGTCGACTTCGTCGACCGAACCGGAGCGCAGCACATTGCGCTCACTCGCGTCGTGCCGGATAGCGTCCAGTATCTGGCTCAGTTCGATGGTCTCCGTGTCGCGCCCCGGCATCAGCACGTCATCTTCAGTGGCGACCAGCAAGTCGCGTTTTTCCAGCTGCTCGGCAACTTTGGCAAGATCGTCAGCGGGCATGCCGAAATGACTGGCAAGCGTGTTGACTGTCCAGTGCGGTTTCTCGCGGCGAAACTCCGCGCCAACGCAGTACATCAGCGTGAGCGCCAGCCGTTCGCGCAGCCGGTTGGTCAGCTCGACGCGCTTGCGTCCGCGACGCAGGTATTCCGGGTGCTGGTAGTAGTAAGAAACCCGCGCCCCGAGTAACACCACCAGCCAGCTGATATACAGCCAGATCAGCGCCAGCAGCGGGATGGCAAAGCTGGAATAGATAGCCTGGTACTTGGTCGACGCGCTGACAAACGCCGCAAATGCCGCACCGACCAGGCTCCAGATCAAACCGCCGACCGTGCCGCCAAAAAAAGCGGCCCGCATGGTTACCGTCGTATTGGGGACAAAGCCATAAATAAAGCTGAACGCCAGTATCACCAGCAGGTAAGGCATGAACTGGCCGAGGAAGATCGCCGTGCCGCTGATAGCCGGGATGCCCAGCAGCCACTGGGCGACTGCGGTGTTTTCCACAGAGCCCTTCATGCCCAGTGCCGTGGCCATGAGTATCGGTGCGATGATGATCACGCTCAGGTATTCACTGATGCGACGGCCCAGGCTGCGGGTGCGCTGCACCTGCCACATGAAATTAAACGCCTCTTCAATCTTTTGTACCATCGAGATGACGGTGTACAGGAGCAATGCCAGGCCCACTGAACCGAGCGCGACGCCACGCGTATTGTCGACGAACTGGATAATCTGGTCTGTCAGTTCGATACCCTGGGGCCCGAGTGGCTGCAGGAACGTATACAGCATGGGCTGAATCTGCTTGTGAAAATCGAACGCCTTCAATACCGAGAAGCTGAATGCAATCAGCGGCACGATTGCGAGCAGCGTGGTGTAAACCAGGCTCATCGCCCGCAGCGTAAGCTCGCCGCGGGCCGCATCGCGCACCAGGGCATAGGGGAAGCGGGCCGCACGGACCAGCAGGCGCAGCACCATCGGCGCGCGCTCTACCTGTGGGTTCCACAGGCTCTCCTCAATGCGGCGGCGGACAATCTCCAGCATGTCGGGGTAGCTCCGGTGTAGCCAGCGCGCCCAGTATAACGCTACGTGGAAATCGCTGTGCTACGCTCGGGTCAAGCATGGCACAGGAAATCGAACGGAAATTTCTCGTTGCCGATGACAGCTGGCGCGCCGGCGTTGAGCGCACGGCGGATTATCGTCAGGGATATCTGGCCAACACCGACCGGGTGTCAGTGCGGGTGCGGATCGGTACCGACGCGGCCAACCTGAACTTCAAGTCAGCAACGCTGGATATCGTGCGTGACGAGTACGAATACCCCATCCCGCTTGCCGATGCCGGGCGGCTGCTCGGGCTTTGTGCCGGTTCCGTTGTCGAAAAGACCCGTCACTTTGTCACTTTCGCCGGTCACCTGTGGGAAGTCGATGAATTCCGCGGTGCCAATGCAGGCCTGGTGGTTGCTGAAATTGAGCTCGATCGTGTCGACGAGCGGTTTGAACGGCCCCCGTGGCTTGGCGCGGAAGTGTCACACGACCTGCGCTATTACAACGTTTCCCTGGCGCAGACGCCGTACCGCGAGTGGCCGGCTACACCAGCCCCAGACGCATCTTGACCTCGTTCCACAGTGCCCGATAGGCAACAGCCGACGGAGTGCTGCGGGCGTAATCGCCCACCGCAGCGCGATTGACGCCCATCTTTTCGATTTCGCTGGCATAGGGGACTTTTGTGTGCAGCATGCGCGGCCATTTTGCCGGCAGCTCCTCGATAATCTGGTTGTGCAGTTTCTTGCGCCGGTCGACCATGGAGAAAAACGGCAGCAGCTCCACGTGGCGGAGTTTTTTGCGCTCAAGGAAATCGAGTATCTGGTAAAAAGTGCGCAAGGAAAGCGTCGTCGGAATCAGCGGAATGAGCAATGCATCGGCTACCTTGAATACCGTTTCTGACACAACCGAGATGCTGGGTGCGCAGTCGAGAAATACATAATCGTAGTTTTCGCTGAGCGGCCGTAGCAGACGCAGCATCTGCTTGACCGGCCGGTTGCGGTCCTTCAGGTGTGCATCCATGTGGCGATAGGAGAAGTCTGCCGGCAGCAGGTCGAGGTTGTCGTACTCGGTACCGACCACCAGCTCGTCGAGGTCATGCTTGCCGCGCAACAGCGCCTTGCTGCCGCCTTTGACCTTTGGCCGGGTCCGAAAATAGAAGCTGGCGGCGCCCTGTGGATCCATGTCCCACACCAGCACTCGTGCGCCTTCGCTGGCGGCCAGCCAGGCCAGGTTGACCGCGGTAGCCGTCTTGCCCACGCCGCCTTTCAAATTATAAGTGGCCAGTATTCTCAATTGTTTTTCCCGTGAAACAGCTGACGGGCCTTTTTGCGGTTTTTCGCCTCGTCGAAGCTGCTGAATATCTCGGCGTACTGGCGTCGCGCCTGGCGCTTGCTCTTTTCAAGCTTGCCAGTCAGCGTCTTTATGGCCTTCATTGTTTCCGCACCGGCAAGCTTTTTCTGTGCCATATCGTCAGCGATTGCGCCCAGCGCGTCTATCTGTATGCAGTAGTCATGAAACTCGCCGAGATTCTGCTGCAGTCGCTTCAGTGACGTGACAAACCGGGTAATTTGTTTGTCCGGGTATAACTCGCGGAACAGCTCTGTCAGGTAGCGCAGTTTTTTTGTATGGATGCGCAGTTTGTGCAGTTTGGCATCGGCTGTCTTGTTGCCGATGGAACGGCCACGTTTCAGTACCGTTTGGTACTGCGCCCGTATTTTCGCATCCGCCAGCTCCCTGACAGGGCGCGAGGCCTCAGGCGGGCCGTCATCAGGCGTATCAATGAACTTTTGCCAGTTTGCCAGCAATGCACGGAAGCGCGGCGAGGCCAGCCATTCCCTGAGGCGCCGCTGCTCGGTGCTGTGCTGGCGAACCAGGTAACGCCGTACCGGCTCCAGTGCAGGCTGCATCGATGGTTTCAATCGCGCCTGGTAGCTGTCGAAATCCAGCAGGTGAACATCCAGGTCGCGACATGGGCCGGTGATCGTGCCGAGCCAGGCAAATTCCTGGCGGAAAGGCGCGGTTTCAGCTTCCGGCAGGACCTTTCTGAACTGTCCCAGCAGCGAGCGCGTGCGGCGTACGGCAACGCGCAGGTCGTGCAGGTGCTCGGTGTCGACGTACTGGCAGGTGCCGGGCACGTTGATTTCGATGATTTTCAGCTGGCTTGCAAGAATTCTGCGAATTGCATGCTGTGCCGGTTCAGCCGGGTCCAGCTGGACTGCTGGCTTGTTGCTGTATCCGGCCGGCTGCTGGCCAATGGCGGCCAGAGCATCTTCCAGGAGGGAGCTGGTGGCCGGCGGCAGGGCAAGTTTCCCGGCAGCGAAGTCAGTCAGCTGCCGTGTGTGCTCAGGATGACCACGCACCGGCAGCACCTGAAACCGCTTTGGCAGTCGCCGCACGCGAGCATCACCGTTGAGCGCGGCAAGCTCCAGCTCTATGCGTGCAACGGTTTTTTCTTCCTTGTCGCGCAGCCGCAACTGATAGGTGTGACTGCGCAACTCCGCGACCGGCAGCAGCGCACGCATCGCGGTGAGCTCGAGCAGCCGCTCGCGAAACGGTCCGCGGCTGAGCTCGCGCGCAAGGCGTGGCATCTCGACGTTGTCGACCCAGCGCTGCACCGCGCCGCTGTCCAGATCACGCATGACCAGGCGCCGGCCATGGTCAGTCTGTTCTTCCTCAAGCGTCAGACTGTGGCGAAACAGGCGCCAGTCGAAAGTGTCGTAAAAAAGCCGCCGTCGTTGCGATTCGCCGACGTCCGCCAGCGCAAATTCCTGCAGCAGCTCGCTTTTCAGTGACTCGACCGGGGTACGGGCTGGAATCAGAAACTGTAGTGTTTCGTTTGCCATCGATAGACATCAGGCGACTGCGCCGGCGATCGGTCCGGCGCGATTCGCGCGTGTACTTCCCCTTTAGTCGCTCTCGCTTTTCAGGCGCTTGTCAAACTGCTTGATCAGTTTTTTACGCACCTTCTTCTGTTCGCGCGTGGCAACTGCGGCGTAGCGTTTCTCTGCCACTGCAATCAGTGCATCCTGGGCGCCCTCGGAGTCTTTTTCGGAAGTTGGCTGGCGTTGCGAGTAGACCCCGTTGCCGTCCATCTCCCAGGCGCTGCGCCGGTCGGCCAGCTGGACGTTGAGCATTAGCCGGAGCTCTTCGCGCAGTTCGCTCGACTCGACCGGAGCCACGACCTCGACGCGTGAATCCAGGTTTCGTTTCATCAGATCGGCAGAGCCAATAAAGTACTCTTCTTTGCCGCCGTTGTGAAAATAGTAGATACGGGCGTGCTCAAGGAAGCGGCCGACGGTACTGACTACGCGGATATTGTCGGACAACCCGGGGATCCCGGGGCGCAGGCGGCAGGTGTCGCGTACCAGCAGGTCAACCCGAACACCGGCCTGTCCGGCCTGGTACAGCGCCTCGGTGATTTCTGCATCTTCCAGCGCATTGGTCTTCAGCTGGATGAGCCCGGGCTTTTCCGGCGTGTGTTTTTTAATCTCCCGCTCGATTTTAGCCAGCAGCCCTTTTTTCAGCGTATAGGGCGCTGCCAGTATCTTGCGGTAACTGCGAGGTGGCGAGTAGCCGGTAATGTAGTTGAACAGCTCGGTCAGGTCGGCACCCAGCGCATCGTCGCATGACAGCATGCCGAGGTCGCCGTACAGACGAGCCGTTCCGGGATGGTAGTTGCCGGTGCCGATGTGAGTGTAGCGGCGCAGACCGTCGTAATCCTTGCGCACCACAAGGATCATCTTTGTATGGGTTTTCAGCCCGATTACGCCGTAGGTAACGTGTATACCGGCTTCTTCCAGCCGGCGGGCCCAGCCAATGTTGGCTTCCTCGTCAAAGCGCGCTTTCAGCTCCACCAGTACCGCTACTTCCTTGTCATTGCGTGCTGCGTTGATCAGCGACTGGATGACATTTCCTTCAGCTGAAGTGCGATAAAGCGTCATCTTGATAGCGAGCACTTTCGGGTCCTCGCTGGCAGTACGCAGGAAGCGCTCAACCGATGTATTGAATGCGTGGTAGGGGTGCTGGAGCAGCAGCGGGCCGCCATCACGGATGATATGGAAGATATTTCGCGGATCCTGTGCCAGTCGCGGATGATCGACCGGATGATGCGGCGTGTAGTGCAGTTCCGGCATATCCAGCGCTGCAACCTCGAACAGGTCGTTCATCGCGATCATGTGGTCGACTTCAAAAACATCCTCGTCCTCGAGCCCCAGCTCGGCAGTCAGCATGCCGCGGTGCACCGGGTCCATTCCGGATTCCACCTGCAGGCGGACGATTGGCGTGAAGTCGCGTTCCTCCAGTTCGGTCTTGACCTGTTCCAGCAGGTCGTCGGCGTCTGACTGGTCGGTTTCCACTATCGCGTTGCGTGTTACCCGGAACAGCTCGCATGATTCGATTTTCATGCCCGGAAACAGCAGGTCGAGGTTGTTGCTCATGATGTCTTCGAGTGTTACGAAGCGATTGCCCTCGCCAACGTGGAACAGCCGCGGTACCACGGACGGCACGACCGGGACTTTTACCCGCGCCATGCGAATTTCGTCGTCTCCCGGAAAGCGCATGGTAACCAGCAGATTCAGCGCCAGGTTGGAAATGAACGGGAACGGATGGCTCGGGTCCATTGCCAGCGGCGTGACGAGCGGGAAAATATCGCGGACAAACTGGTTGCGCAGACGCTTGCGCTCGTCGCCGCCCAGCTCCGTCCAGCGCATGACGCCGATGTCGTGTTCATCCAGCGCTTTTTTGACCTGGGTCAGTATCGCTTCGCGGCGCAGCTGGATCTCGCGCACCATCGCGTGACATTCGGCGATCTGCTCAGCCGGGGTACGGCCATCGACAGACAGTTCGCTGTGACCAGAGGCGATGAGTCGCTTGAGGCCACCGATGCGCTTCATGAAAAACTCGTCCAGATTGCCGCTTACTATGGCCAGGAACTTGACGCGCTCCAGCAGCGGTGTGCGCTCATCGGCGGCTTCCTGCAGGACTCGCTCATTGAAGCCCAGCCAGCTCAGCTCGCGGTTAAGGTACAGATCGGGGGAATCCAGACTGATATTGCGCATATCCATGCTGGCGAAATCGCGCACCGGGCCGGCGCTTACTTTCTCGGCCCCGTCCTTGCGGGGTGCGGCAAACTCACCTTTGACGACTGTCGACACGTCTGAAATTCCTCGTGCAAGTTAATGTTTTTAGGGGGAACCCACTACTATAACCGATTGGGGGCAGCGGGGGCGCAGGGCGCGGCAAGTGGCCGAAAACTGTGATGTATCGCCGGGCGGAGGCCGCTGGAGTGCGGGAATAATGACGGTTGTTCCGGGATGGATACCGGCTCTGTTCAGCACCAGTCTTTTTGACTACCATCCCGGGGGCTTGCGAGTTGGTGGACATGAAAGCTGTCGCTATAGAAAAATCACAACCAAAATACCCGCTGATCGGTCCGGATGACCCGCCACCTTTCGAGGTTTTGAACCGCGACGGCAAGTCCAGCGTGCTGTTTGTCTGTGATCATGCCAGCCGCGCGTTTCCCCTGCACATGGGCAGGCTCGGTCTCGACCGCTCGGTGCTCGACCGGCATGTTGCCTGGGACATCGGTTCTGCAGACGTTACCCGGTACCTCGCCGAGCGTTTCGATGCGGTTGCCGTGCTAGCGGGGTATTCGCGCCTGCTGGTCGATTGCAACCGGCAGCTGTACGACCCGTCAGCATTCGTCAAGGTCAGCGACGGCATCGCCATTCCCGGCAACCTGAACCTCAGCGAAGATGAAAAGTGGTTGCGGGTGCAGTCGTTCTACTGGCCCTATCACAATGCGGTATCCGAAGAGATCTTCAGGCTGCGCGCCAGGGGTATCACCCCTGCCGTAATTTCCATTCACAGCTGTACGCCTGTTTTTGACCGCGTCGTGCGGCCCTGGCATATCGGCGTGCTGTGGGATAAGGATCCGCGTATAGCTGTGCCCCTGCTGGAGCATCTTGCCGCTGTTGACGGCGTCTGTGTTGGCGACAACGAGCCTTACTCGGGTCGTCACCCGCATGACTTCACCGTGGACTTTCATGCCGAGCCCCGCGGGCTGGCACATGTCGGTATCGAGGTGCGCCAGGACCTGATCGGCGTGACGGAGGGAGCCAG
>JABDJB010000113.1 GCA_013003425.1 Gammaproteobacteria bacterium
AGGTCACGCGCTGCCTGGTAAACCCGCGACACCATCAGCAACATCTTCTCGTTGATCGGGGTCTCTTCGCTCGAGTCGAGACGATGCCCCGCCTCTGGACAGAGATACAGCTCGCACATACCACCAAGGCCTTCCATTCCTTCGAGCAGTTCGGCTACGCCGGTGCGCGAATCGCGTCGCACCGATTCAAGGCTGTCTTCAAGCCACTCCGACCAGTTCAGTTCGCCGTGACGACGCAGGAAGCGTATGAGTTCGCGCCCGCGCATCAACAACTCAGCGGTAGGCAGTTCCATGCGCACCGTCTCGTTGGGATTCATGCCATTGAGTTTTTTCAATACATCGCTCATCTTGCTTCGTCCACTGACAACGCATCGAGTATCGGCGCGAGCCCGGCAAGCCGTGCCAGCGCATCATCGGATTCCAGGTATTGCTGACGGTCTGCCAGTTCCACCGGCAGTATTTCGGCAAACCGATAACCCAGCCACGAAGCGTTGTGAAAATCTTTATCAATCAATTCGTATTGTTCGCCCAACTGGTCGACTATCGATTCCAGCAGTTCCGCCATGTAGCGATACTGCTGTGGCACCGGCTGCTTTTCTTCATCGGGCAGCATTTCGACATGACCGACCCTCAAACCATCGTCTGCAACCCGGGAATCGAGAATGCGAAAGCGCTGCGCACCGATAACCACGATGCCAAGCAGCCCGCCGCTCTCGCTGTACCAGTCCACAATTCGCGCCAGGGTGCCTATTTCGTGCGTTGTGGCCGGGCCGGCTTCCTGGCCACGTTCGATTGCAACCACACCAAAACCTTTGTCGTCACGCGCACAACGCTTGACCATGTCGACGTAACGGGGTTCGAAAATACGCAGCGCAAGCGGACCGCCCGGATAAAGGACGGTCTTGAGCGGAAAAAGTGCTACTTCGGAATCCCTCATTTTCTACAGCGACCTGTGCCCTGCCGACTCTGCTGACCGGCTCGCGGCGACTGTCTTGAAACTGTCCCGCCGACTGGCGTCACATTCTGTGGAGTGTAGCACGGCCGCAAACCGGCGTTTCAGCGGTCCTGCAGGGCCTGCAGCAACCGCCGCGGCATGCCGCCGAATGCACCGTTGCTCATGACGGCGACCTGATCACCCGGCTGCAAGGCGCTGATGACGCGCTGCAAAAAGAGCGCATCATCGGCGACTACTTCGACGCCGGCATCGGCCAGTGCCGCGGCGATGTCCCAGCCCACGCCCGGCGGCTGGAAAACAAAACTCTTGTCGGCCGCGGCAAAACTGTCGCCGAGAGCGGCTGCGTGCACCCCTTGCTTCATGCTGTTGGAGCGCGGCTCGAACAAGGCAATTACACGCTGGCCGGCGTCACAGCTGCTGCGCAGCGCCTGCAGCGTCGCCGCAATTTCGGTCGGATGATGGGCAAAGTCGTCGTAAACCGTGACACCGCCCGCAGTACCGGCCAGCTCCAGTCGCCGCCGCACACCGCGCCAACACGCTAACGCCGCCAGGCTTTGCTCCGGCGATACCCCGACATGAGACGCCGCCACACAGGCCGCCAGCGCATTGTGAAGATTATGCGTACCCGGCCACGCAAACGCTGCCCGGGCTGCGTGACTACCGGACGCGTCATTCCGCGTGACTTCGATACTGCCGGCCGCGCCGCTGACCTGCCACTCACTTGCAGCTGAACCATAAGTTGCGACGGGCGACCAGCAACCCATGTCCAGAACTTTGCGTAACTCGGCGGACTCATCATGCGCAATGATCAGGCCGCTGCCGGGCACGGTGCGAACCAGGTGATGAAACTGGCGGCGTATCGCAGCGATGTCCGGAAAAATATCGGCGTGATCGTATTCCAGGTTAGTCAGCGCCAGCGTACGCGGGCGGTAGTGGACAAACTTGGAGCGCTTGTCAAAAAAAGCTGTGTCGTATTCATCGGCTTCAACGACGAAGTACTCTGAATTGCCAAGGCGCGCCGAGACACCGAAATCCACCGGTACGCCGCCGATAAGAAAGCCCGGTTCCAGCCCCGCATGCTCGAGTATCCAGGCCAGCATGCTCGCCGTACCGGTCTTGCCGTGTGTGCCGGCCACGGCCAGCACGTGACGACCACGCAAGACATGCTCTGCCAGCCATTGCGGGCCTGAGGTGTAGGGCAGACCCGCATCGAGCAGGTGCTCCACCACCTCACTGCCGCGGCTCATGACGTTGCCAACAACTACCGCATCCGGTGCCGGCGTCAGCACAGCGGCATCGAAGCCTTCGTGCAGCGGTATGCCAAGTGACTCCAGCTGCGTGCTCATCGGCGGATAGACATTCTGGTCCGAGCCGCTGACCCTGTGCCCTGCTTCGCGCGCCAGAACTGCAACGCCACCCATGAACGTGCCGCAGATACCGAGGATATGCAGGTGCATCAGGCCGTGCCTCCAAACAAGGCCTGCTCGATAGCAAGAAAGCCGATAAGGAACACCAGGGCCAGAGCCACGCCGACAAAATACGGCAGCCCCGCCGCGTGGCGCAGGATATGGCCCTTTACCCCGAGCGACCAGAGCGCGATGGCGATCAACAGCAACAGCGAAACGACGGCCGCAGGCGACCCGGAGCTCAGCGGCCCGAAGACGGCAAGCGGCAGCTGCAGCAGGTTGAGCAACACATCAGCCCCAAAGACTGCTGTAAGCGTTTGCAACATGCGACCCTGAAGGCCCAGGAACAGCAGAACTGCGGCAAAACAAACACTCTGCGTCAACGTGTCGACAAAAGGCAACGCAACGGCGCGTGCGGCTGGCACCTCGAGTATCACCATGGCGGCGTAATAGACTGCAATATGCAGGGCCAGCACAAGCGCAAGCAGAAACCGTGACGCCGGCAGGTGCTGTGGCCCCGCGCGATGCGCGACAATCTGCACGAAAGGCAATACAAATGTAATTAGCGCCTGCATGTGCGTGTTAAGCTCGTGAACACTCTGACACCTGCCCGTACATGACCTTACCAACGTTTATCGACCAACCCGAAGACCTGCAGCAACTGTGCCAGCAACTGCATGGCGCAGAGTTCATCGCAGTCGATACAGAGTTCATTCGCGAACGCACTTATTATCCGCAGCTTTGCCTGGTACAGGTCGCCACGAGCGAGACCATGGCCTGCGTCGATGCAATCACCCTGGATATAACGCCACTGAACGAGCTGATCCTCGAACCGACTATAACAAAGGTATTACATGCAGCACGTCAGGATTACGAAATCTTCACGCAGTTGACCGGGCAGGTACCGGCACCGCTTTTTGATACGCAAATTGCAGCTGACCTGTGTGGTCTCGGCGACCAGGGCGGCTTTGCTGCCGTTGCCGACAGCCTGCTGGGGGTAGCAATCGACAAGAGTCACGCCCGCACCGACTGGAGCCGACGGCCGCTCGGCAATGAGCAGTTGCAGTATGCGCTCGATGATGTCCGTTACCTGGTGCCTATCTACGAAAGACTGCGCCAGCAACTGACAGAGGTCGGGCGCACGGAGTGGCAGCAGGAAGAATGCGACCGCCTGCTCGACCCGGAGCTCTACTCGGTCACCCCGCAGGACGCCTGGCAGCGCCTGAGCGGCCTGGCCGCCCTCGATCAGCCGCGCTTCCACGCCGCACGGCTGCTGGCGCACTGGCGCGAAGAGCGGGCCATCAGGCTTGACCGTCCACGCGGCTGGGTAATGCGTGACGATGTCCTCGGCCGCATTGCGAGCCTGTTGCCGCGCGATGAGGAAGCACTTGGCCGCGTCAAGGGCATGCCGCGTCCGCTGCTACGCAAGGAATCCGGTCAGCTGATACAGATTATCGAGCGCGCGCTGGCATGCGACGAGCCAGCTCCCGATCTGCCGGGACCACTGAGCCGCACGGAACGTGATCTCGCCAGCCGAATGATGGATGAAGTGCGCCAGGCGGCGACCGAATTCGACATCAGCCCGAGCACGCTGGCAACCCGCCGCGATATCAAGGCACTGGTGCGCGGCGATGCCTCAGCGTTGCCGCTACGCGGCTGGCGCCGCGAGGTTATCGGCGAACGACTGCTCGCTCTGCAGTAACCAGGCTACTTTTTCTTTTTCGCTTTTTTCCTGGCGGTCGTCTTCCGCCGGGTGGTTTTCTTGCGCGCCGGCTTCTTGCGGCTTACCTTTTTCTTTCGTGCGGTCTTCTTTTTTGCCACTCGCCTCCGAGTAGCCTTTTTCTTTGCCACCTTTTTCTTTGCCGGCTTCCTGCGCGTCGCCTTTTTCTTTGCCGGCTTCCTGCGCGTCGCCTTTTTCTTTTTCTTCGTTTTCTTTTTCGCTACCTTGCGCGTGGTTTTCTTGCGCGTAACCTTTTTGCGCGAAGTCTTGCGCTTTGACGTTTTTTTCTTCGCGGTTTTCTTTTTGCGGGTTGCCTTTTTCTTCTTCGCAACCTTCTTCCTGGAAACTTTCTTTTTCCGGGTGGTTGTCTTTTTCCTGGCTACCTTTTTCTTCTTCGCTGTTTTCTTTTTAGCTGCCTTCTTCTTCTTGGCAACTTTCTTTTTAGCGACCTTTTTCTTGGCGACCTTTTTCTTGGCGACCTTTTTCTTCGTCACTTTCTTCTGCGCAGCTTTCTTTGCGGCCTTCTTTGACGCGGCTTTCGCTGCCTTTGCCTCTCGCGCGGCTTCAGCTGCCTCGGCTTCTTCCCTGGCTTTTGCCTCCTCTTCGGCGCGACGCTGGGCTTCGGCCTTCTGCTGAGCGGCCTTGCGCATCTGGGCGCGGCGGCGGCGCTGGTTACGCAGCGGCCGCACGACTTCGAGTATGCGCTTGAAAACAGCACCTGGGTCGCCAACGGCATCGACCCGCACCAGCAGACCATTGAATTCGTAATAGGCGATTACCGGACGGGTATGACTTTCATAGACCCGTAACCGGTTATTAATCGTATCTTCGTTATCGTCGGCCCGGTGTTTCAACCGGCCACCACAATTATCGCAACGGTCATCCAGCGCTGCAGGCGAGGTAAAGATATTGAAGACCGCCCCGCAGCTCGAGCAGGTACGGCGCCCGGTCAGGCGCTGCATCAGCGACTCGTAGTCGACCTCCATCAGCAATGCGCCGTCGATTGGCACGTCCATCTCGTCGAGCAGCTCGTCGAGCGCCTGCGCCTGCGAGATATTTCGCGGAAAGCCGTCCAGGATGAAGCCTTTGGCGGCATCCGGCTGGCTGAGGCGCTCCTTGATGATGCCCAGGACTATCTCGTCAGAAACGAGATTGCCGGCATCCATGGCATCGCGGGCCAGCACGCCGTAAGTGGTCTCGGCCTCGACGGCCTCACGCAGCAGATCCCCGGTGGAAATCTGCGGAACTGAATACTTGGCCACGAGTTTCTTGGCCTGGGTGCCCTTGCCTGAGCCTGGCGCCCCCAACAATACGAGCCGCATGCCGCGCCCTCCTGCTTATAATGACCGACGCGCCGGCGCCGGAGCGCGGTAAAGCTACAGGGTGACCCCCGCTTCGTCAAACCGCTGAAGCCATCCCGGCTTTCCGCTATGCTCTGCGGCGCAGCTGAAAGCCGGAAAATACGGGGGAAACAATGGCGGCCAGGAACCTTTTCTACGCCCAGAGCGGCGGTGTCACTTCGGTGATCAATGCCACTGCCTGTGCAGTAATCGAGACCGCGCGCAAGCACAAAAACAAGATAAAGAAGGTATATGCGGGTCGTGACGGCATCATTGGCGCCCTGACCGAAGACCTGATCGACACCAGCCGGGAATCGCGCAAGGCTATCGCCGCACTGCGGCATACGCCCGGCGGCGCCTTCGGTTCCTGTCGCTACAAGCTCAAGGGGCTGGACGAGAACCGCGCCCAGTATGAACGGTTGATCGAGGTGTTCGCTGCGCACAATATTGGTTATTTTTTGTACAACGGCGGCGGCGATTCCATGGATACCGCCCACAAGGTGTCACAAATCGGCAAGGCGCTTGGCCACCCGATCACCTGCGTTGGCGTGCCAAAGACCGTCGACAACGATCTGCCGCTTACCGACTGTTGCCCGGGTTTCGGCTCGGTGGCCAAGTATGTCGCCGTTTCCACACGCGAGGCCGCGCTGGACGTGCTGTCGATGTCGCGCACCTCGACCAAGGTCTTTGTGCTTGAAGTTATGGGCCGGCATGCCGGCTGGATTGCTGCGGCCGGCGGCCTTGCCGGCAAGAAAGACAGCGAGCCACCACACATCATCCTGTTTCCGGAAATAGCCTTCGATCGTGAGGCTTTCATGGCTCGGGTGAAGGAATGCGTGGAGAAATACACCTATTGCGTCATCGTCGCCTCGGAAGGCGTACGCGGGGCGGACGGCAAGTTCCTCGCCGATGCCGGAACCGTCGATGCTTTTGGTCACGCCCAGCTCGGTGGCGTCGGCCCGGTGGTCGCCCAAATGGTCAAGGACGAACACGGCTACAAGTATCACTATGCTGTCGCCGACTACCTGCAACGCTCGGCGCGCCACCTGGCATCGAAAGTCGACCTCGAACAGGCCTACGCTGTCGGTAAGGCAGCGGTGAAACTGGCAGTGAGCGGCAAAAATGCCTCAATGCCCATCATCAAGCGCAAGTCGGACAAGCCGTACCGATGGAAGATTGCGACTGCCAATCTCGCCGATGTCGCCAACCAGGAAAAAATGATGCCGCGTGATTTCATCACCGCTGATGGCTTTGGCATCACCAGGAGTGCGCGGCGTTACCTTGCGCCGCTGATTCGCGGCGAAGCGCCGCCGCCTTACCGCAAGGGCCTGCCGCAATACGTGACGCTGAAAAACAAACCGGTGAAAAAGAAACTCGGCACGACATTCGAGCTTTAGGATCAATTGGGACAGTACATGTATGGATATGCATGTACTGTCCCCATGCTGCGCGAGAACCTGTCGCAAATAAGTCGCGGCTGGAAGCCGCTCCCACGACGACCTGTCGCAAGTAGTCGCGGCTGGAAGCCGCTCCCACAACGACCCATAGCAAATAAGTCGCGGCTCGCCGGCTTTTTTATTGCGGCACGCCCGCGCCGGGTTACGCGACGATCGGTGCGATGACGAGCGAGACGATCGCCATTACGTTGATGAGAATGTTCATCGACGGCCCCGACGTGTCCTTGAACGGATCACCAACAGTGTCGCCAACCACAGCA
>JABDJB010000114.1 GCA_013003425.1 Gammaproteobacteria bacterium
GCCGGTGCCGGCGGTAGCGGGTTCTCGCTGGTACCTTGCCAGACTCGAGTCTGACCGCCGCCGCCACCATTGAACGAACTTATGATCTCAGCTTCGCCGTCGTCATCGACATCGACGATAGTGACAAAGCGCTGAAAGTCGCCGGCATTGCCCGCAGCAAATATGTCGACAAATTCCAGGATCAAGCCGTCACGTCCATCGAAGATATAGATACCGGATTCAGGCACCTGACCAAAATCATAATGTATGACGATATCCATGAAACCGTCTTCGTTGGCATCGTAAGCGGTCGCATTCTGCCCGCGTAATCGCGTCGTCGAAATAATCTGCAGACTCGGTTCGTTTTCATGGCTCCACAGAATGGTTTCACCATCGGTATCCCAGACAACCATGTAGCCCGGGGTTGTTGCCGTGAAGTTGCCGAAGCTAGTGTTGTAGGCAAACTCTGGCAAACCATCATTATCAAAGTCGCCAACGGTAATCTGGCTTTCCGATGTATTCGGCGACGGTTTCTGCCAGACCAGGCTACCGTCATGATTGAACAGGTAGTTGTTCTGCTGATCGCGGGCGACAATTTCTGCTTCGGGGTCGCCATCGAAATTGGCGACGGCCACGAACAGATGCTCGGTTACCAGGGAAGTACCGCCGAGCCAGGGCTCGACAGGCAGCACGAATTCCTGGGTGCCGAGATGACTGATAACTTCGGTGTGGAAAAGAATTTCCATCGTGCCGTCGAGATCGATATCGGCAATGACCGGGGGCTTATAGGGCCGGGCTGCACGTGTCTCTACGCCGAGGTAATTCCATTGAATGGTGCCGTCCACTGCGTTAAAAACAGTAATACCATTGCGCCTGAAACCAGAATCGTCAAGGATGCGCCACGGCATGATGATTTCAACCGTGCCGTTCGCGTCGATATCGGCGAACGTCGGACCGCTGTAGCGGAACTCGCCGAAGCTGCTGCCGGCATTGACAGGGGGCAGGAACGGTATGGTTTCGCTGCCGCCGTTGCCGGGCCAAGCAAGGGTGCCATCGTGGTGGACCGCAATCAGATGCTGGGCGTCCTGGAAGCCGCCATCGGCCACTGGAAGACGGTTGCGCGGCCCGATAATCTCCAGATCGCCATCGCCGTCAATGTCCAAGAGCCCGAGGTGCGGCCCATCGGTAAACCCTCCGGCGGCAATAACGTCGGGGCTGGCCGCTACCTCGATCGAACAGTCCTCGGCGTTCATGACCCACAGTTCGGTTCTGAGCGCTTCGGAGTTGTACCAGGTGCCGACTATTTCATTGATGCCGTCATTATCCACATCGCCGACGCTTATGGTGCCGTTGGCTTGATAGCCGATATTGGGAAATTCGCTCGCATACTGACACTGCAACTCGAGTTCGACCGGGCCGATTTCATCCGGCAGCCCTGGTGTGTAATCGAACGAACCGTCAGCTCTCAAATCGAGCACACCCTGGCTAACGTCGGTGACCAGCGCAGCGGTGATCGGATCATTATCGGGATCGCTGTCGTTACCGAGTACACCCGGCGCGGGTTCAGTGATGGTCTCGCCAATGCGAGCCTGGTAAACCTCGTCCACTGCAATTGGTGGCCGATTGATGTCGCTGACCGTAACAATGAAGCTCTGCAATGCAGCCGCACCTGCCGGGTCGGTCACTTTCACCGTGACATCGTGTGGCCCGATCTGGGCGGCGCCCGGTGTCCAGCTGATTAGTCCTGTAGCACTGATGGTCATGCCGGCCGGCGCGGCTGGCAGCATATAAGTCAATGTGTCGCCTGCATCAGGATCATTGGCGACGGTCTGCAAACTCAGCGAGGCGCCGATAAGCAGCGCCTGATCGGGAATCGGGCCCAGTGTCGGCGGGTTGTTCGCCGGTGGCAGGACTATCGTGTCACGCACCTCGATGGTGAATGGCTGGATGTCGAACAGCCCACCACTGTCTTCTACCCGCGCAGTTACATTATTTATACCAAGCTGACCGGCCGTTGGCGTAAAGGACACATCGCCGGTTACCGGGTTGAAGCCGATGCCAGCCGGCTGCGTTGGCAGCGACAGAGTCAGGGTATCGCCCGGATCCGGATCGGTGGCAAAGATACGGAAATTCAGCGACTCGCCCAGGAACATCACGCGGTTACCGATGATGGCTAACCGCGGGGGATTGTTATCGTCCGACGCGGTGATGCTGACCATCGCCGGGGTGCTGTCGAACTCGCCGTCGTTGACGATCAGCGTCGCGACATAGGTGCCCTCGATATCCGGCGTAAACGTAGCCGAGACCGCAGTGGTAGAGCTCAGTGTCGTTGCACTACCACCCGGTACGTCCAACGACCAAAGATAAGTGAGGCCATCGTCTTCGGGGTCGCTGGATTGACTGCCATCGAGTTGCACCTGCTCACCCGGGGAAACAGTGATCGGATCGGCCGTGGCCACCGCCGTTGGCGCCGTGTTGCCGACCGCTACCGTAATCAATGCGGTATCCGGCGCACTGTCTACCGTGCCATCGTTGACGATGAGCTGGGCGACGTACATGCCGTCGAGATCCGGCACAAAGCTGGTCATCTCTGCGGATGCATCGGCGATCAACGCGGTACTGCCGGGCGGCAGCGTGATCAGTGACCAGCTGTAGGTGAGCATATCGCCGTCTACATCGGTTGAGCCGCTACCATCGAGCGGCACGGTCGCGCCTACTTCAGCATTCTGATCCGGTCCGGCGTCGGCCATCGGCGCCGAGTTGTCGGTGCTGATAGAAACAGTATCCGGTGCGCTGTCCTCGAAACCGTCATTGACAATGAGTTGTGCAACATAGCTGCCGGAAACATCGGCCACAAAGCTGGTATCAACCTGGCTGGTTGAACTGAGCGCCGCACTACTCCCCGCCGGAACCGAAATCAGTGACCAGGCATAGCTGAGGTCATCGCCGTTGGCATCTGACGAACCGCTGCCCGATAACAGCACCGTCTCGCCGACCAATACCGTTTGATCGGGGCCGGCATCGGCCACCGGCGGTGTGTTTTCTGTGGTGATCGTCACCATGTCGGGGGCACTGCCGGCCAGACCGTCGTTGACGATCAGCTGCAGGATGTAATCACCTGGCAGATCCGCAACAAATTCCGGCATCACTGACGCCGGATCGTTGAGTACGGCGCTGCTGGTCGGCGGCACGAGCAGGAACGACCATTCATAGGTAAGCGCATCGCCGTCGACGTCGGTCGAGCCACTACCATCGAGCATAACGCTGCTGCCCGAGACGATAGTTTGGTCCGGGCCAGCGTCGGCTACCGGCGGCGTGTTGACTGCAATCGGATCGCCGGTGAAAGTCCAGGTAATCGAGGCCGGGTCAAAAAGATAAGTGCGGTCCTGACGAAACGAGAAAGTTTCGGCACTGTTAACACTGCCACCAGCGCCAATCGAACCGATATTGACGACACCGTCGACGATCTCGGTATTAGCTGACTTGCTGGTCGCCGTCGCCACCACATTCTCGTAGGCACCGCCCGTGTTGCTAACCGTGATGGTGTACGTATAGAGATAGCGGCCGCGATCGACGCGGTCATCACTGACAAAGCCATAGCCGCTGACACTAAGGTCTTCTTTCCCACCGCCGTGCACCGGACTGACGATTAGCCCGAACAACATGAAGGCAAACAGCACTAAAGCTGAAAGCAGCGTAAGAACTTGATTGGCTGTGTTACTGACAAGACGAGCACGGACCGCGGACGGCAGTACCCGAGGGTTGAGACCCAGCACGGCCCCTCCTTGATATTTTTTTGGTTATTCGGCCAATTCCTTAACACTTGTATAGTTGATGACAGACTGAATTCCCAGTACGTTGCAACACAATATCAATGGCTTGCGAGCCTGCGCACAGAATTCGCGGGGTTTCCCGGGATCGCGGCAAGGATGCCGCTCCTACGAACCGACATCGTAGGAGCGCCTTCCAGGCGCGAATCCGCTGTGGGAGCGACACCGTGGGCACAGAATTCGCGGGGTTTCCCGGGATCGCGGTGGAGATTCGCGGCTGAAGCCGCTCCTACGCAGGTTGGCAGGTGCCCGTTCAGCCACCACTGAAATAAGCGCGGGCCTGTGGTCGCTGCACAGCGGCGCGCCGCGCGCACAGCTCGATCCGCTCAATTGCTTTGGCCAGGTTGCGTACCCCGCCAACCTGCTGCGACAAACGCGGGCCCAGAAACCCGCTGACTTCCTTAAGCCTGCGTTCATCGCAAAAGCCGGCGACCAGTTCGGCGGGCAGGCGACCGGCATCACGTGGCGGCAGGCGCGCAACCAGCGCATCGTAGTTCTGCCGCAGCCAGCGCCAGGTGGCATCGCGGTTATGCCTTGACTTTACGTGTTCTCGAAGAAACACTCGTATCTCATTGACTCTTATAACATCTGTCAGAACCAGATCGCGCATCGATGCGGCGAAACCCGGCTCGTCAGCATGCGCCAGCCCGCGCAACAGATCACGTCGCTGCTGCCCATCCCGGCTCTCACGCAACTGGCCCAGCAGCTGTTGCCGCAAGGCCTGCCCGCCAACCTGTGCGGCAATCTGCAGCGCCAGCTCGCCCGCTTCCGGCGCAACGACAGCGGCTTCATTGCTTTCGACCAGTTCAGCCGCCGCCGCCAGCGCTGCCCTGCGCACGGATTGATCGCCTGCCGCGGCCAGCAGGCGCGCAGCGTCCACCAGGAACAGGCGGCGTGAATCGGAAGACAGCGACGCCATGTGAGACCCGTCGAAGGCAAGCGCGGCACCGACGTCGCCATAGAGTTGCTGCACGTAGGCATCGATAGCGGACGTTTCGTCAACAAGGTACTGGCGACTGAACTCGATAAAAGGTCGCGGCGTCAGTGCCACCTGTGGCCGCTGCGAGGTTGCCAGCTGCCGGTACAAACCGCCTGCCCCGGCAATATCGATGCGACCTGCCTGCAGCCCGGCGTGGATACTGTGCGCTACGGCAAGCTGTTCTGCCGGTGACAGCTGCGCCTCGGCCGCGAGCAGCGGCTGGTAGTCCGCTACGCTCCAATAAAAATAGCCCGCGTAGTCGGCATTCGGCAGCAGCCACACCGGACAGGTGCGCAGAACGACCTGCGTCGGCGCCGGTCCGGTCAGCTGACAGGCCTCGAAGGAATCGTGCTCGTCGCCGTAACGCAGGCACACGGGCACGATCCAGCCATCACTATCAGCAGCACCGGAGGCGATCGGGCGGTAGCGGCTCTGGCTGATTGACGCGGTAGCGACCGCGCCGCAGTCAACTTCCACATCCAGCGTCGGTATGCCCGGCTGAAACAGGAAACTACTGAAGGCCTGGCCGATTTCATCGCCACCGATGGAACTGAGCGACTGCATGAAATCATTGACATCGGCGTTGGCATGAGGAAAACGACGCAGGTGATAACGAACCGCTTCGCGAAAGCTGTCCTCAACCATGAAACGCTCGAACATACGCAGCACGGCGCCGCCCTTGGTATAGGTGATGCCGTCAAATGCATTCTCTATATCGTTCTCATCCATCACCGGCTGGCGAATCTGGCGCGCCGTGGCGAGCGCGTCCTCGTCAAAAGCAACCTGCAGGCGTCGCAATCGCGACAGCTCGGCTCGATGCTGCGGGTCCCACTGCGCTACGGTCTTGTAAGCCATCCAGGTCGCGAAAGACTCATTGAGCCAGATGTCGTCCCACCACGGCATTGTCACCAGGTTGCCGAACCACTGGTGTGCCAGCTCGTGGGCATGCACCAGCGCGTGCCGGCGGCGTTGCTGCACCGGCGAGTCTTCATCCAGCAGCAGCAGGCTTTCGCGGTAGGTAATGGCACCGACGTTTTCCATCGCACCGGCGGCAAAATCCGGTACCGCAACGATGTCCAGCTTGGGATACGGGTGCGCGATGTCAAAATAGGCTTCCTGTATGGCCAGTAGCTCAGGCGTAGTCTGCAACGCGTATTGCAGCCTGCCGCCCTTCCCTGCCGCGGCGACACCACGCAGCGGCAGCGGCGCAGCGCGCTGTGGCGTCGGAGCGATGTCCTCAGCGGTCACCACATCGAGTGGCCCGACCGCGAAGGCAATAAGGTAGGTTGGTAATGGCGGTGTGGTGGCGTAGCGATGCCTGACCAGGCCGTTTTCCAGCGGTATTTGCTCGACTTCCGGCGTTGCTGTAATCGCGGTGTCGCCGGTTGCGACATTGAGTGTTATATCGAACGGCGTTTTGAACGCCGGCTCGTCAAAACAGGGAAACGCTTCGCGTGCGCTTATCGGTTCGAACTGGGTGAACGCGTAGTCCCTGCCGCCTTCCTGCACGGCATAAAGCCCTTTCAGCTGGCGTCCGAACGGCGCATTCCAGGCCAGCCGCAGCAGCGCTTTCTGCGGCTGTAACACACGCGGCGAGATGATTCGGGCCACGCCAGCTGTTGCGGTACTGTCGAAGGCAGCCTCGACAATATTGCCATCGGCCAGCTGCAGCATTGATTCATGAACATCCAGATTACGAGCATGCAGATAAAAGCGGTCTGTCGCGGCACGAATGTCGACGACGATCTCGACGTTGCCACTGAATCGCTCCCGCTGCGGCACGATCGTCAGGTCCAGCGCATAGGAAAGCGGAACTACATCACCCGACAACCTGCCCGCCGGCACATCGGATACGGCCGGCACCGTGGCCGGGCGGCGGTCTGCAGCCGAACACGCCGCAAGACAGATGCAGACAACCAGAGGCAAGCGCCGATGCATATCAACCCCGATGGGTAAAACCCGGCACAGTATAGCGATATGGACCTTTTGCCGCGGCGGTCTTTGGTATCATGGGCCAATGAACAGTCTACGTAACCTGCACCGGGCTTTCGCTGTCAGCCTCCTGCTGGTACTGCTGGGCGGCCTGGTTACCGGCGCGGAAGAAGGCGGCGGCACGGTTACGCTGCTGACTATCGACGGCGCTATCGGCCCGGCTTCGAGCGACTATGTCGTTCGAGGTATCGAGGAAGCCGAGGAAAACGGCGCCCGCCTGGTGGTGCTCGCGATGGATACGCCCGGCGGTCTCGACTCGGCCATGCGCGATATCATCAAGGCCATACTGAATTCTTCGGTGCCGGTGGCAACGTACGTTTCACCCAGCGGCTCACGCGCAGCCAGTGCCGGCACCTACATACTCTATGCCAGTCATGTCGCCGCGATGGCGCCGGCAACAAACCTGGGCGCGGCAACGCCTGTACAGATCGGCGGCAGCCCGCCGGCAGAAAAGCCGGAAACTTCCGACAAAGAAGAGGATGAGACCAACAGCGGCAGTACGCCTGAACCATCCACCGCGATGGAGCGCAAATCAATCAATGACGCAGTCGCCTATATCCGCGGCCTGGCTGAAATGCGCGGGCGCAATGCCGACTGGGCCGAACAGGCAGTGCGTGAGGCGGTCAGCCTGTCAGCCGAAGAAGCGGTTGAACTGAACGTCGTCGACATGGTCGCCGACAATCTCGGTGATCTGCTGCAGCAGCTCGACGGCAGAACTGTCGAGGTCATGGGCAACGAAGTTACCCTGGCAACTGCCGGCCTGGTCACTGAACGGATAGACCCGGACTGGCGCACCCGCCTGCTCGACTCCATTACCAACCCGAACGTTGCCTACCTGCTGATGCTGATCGGTATTTACGGGCTGCTGTTCGAAGGCTACAACCCGGGCGCAATCGTACCCGGCGTGGTCGGTGCCATCTGCCTGCTGCTCGCGCTTTATGCCTTCCAGGTGCTCTCGGTCAACTATGCCGGGCTCGGGCTGATTCTGCTGGGCATTGTGCTGATGATTACGGAGATATTTGTCCCCAGTTTCGGCGCACTGGGGATAGGCGGCATAATTGCGTTTGTCATCGGCTCGATCATACTGATAGACACGGATGTACCCGGTTTTGGCATCGACCGAACCCTGATTGGCACGATGGCTGTGGTCGGCGGCGGCCTGACGATGGCAATCATCTGGTTTGCGGTGCGTGCCCGGCAGATGCCGGTCGTGACCGGGCAACAGGAATTAATTGGCGCCATCGCTGAAGCGGTGAGCGATTTTGACGGCAACGGCACTGTCTTCGTGCACGGCGAAAACTGGACAGCCAATTCCAGCGACCCGATACGTAATGGCGATGCCGTAAAAATTACAGCAGTAAAAGGTTTACAGCTCGACGTCGAGCTTCACACCGGGGGAAACAGCTAATGTCATTCAGTCCGCTTATTATCGTAGCAGCACTGGTGCTGCTGTTTCTGTTCAGTGCAATCAAGATTCTCAAGGAATGGGAGCGCGGCGTCATCCTGCAGCTTGGCCGCTACAAAAAGGTCAAGGGCCCCGGCCTGATTATCGTCATTCCGATCATCCAGCAGATGATCAAGGTTGGCCTGCGTGTCGAGGTGATGGACGTGCCGACGCAGGACGTCATTTCCCAGGACAACGTCTCGGTAAAGGTCAACGCCGTAATCTATTTCCGTATTCTCGATCCCGAGCGTGCCGTCACCCAGGTGGCAGAACCCTTTGTCGCCACCAGCCAGCTGGCACAGACCACGCTGCGCTCGGTTCTCGGCCAGCATGACCTTGACGAAATGCTGTCAGAACGCGAAAAACTCAACCAGGACCTGCAGCAGATACTGGACAAGCAGACCGACGCGTGGGGCATCAAGGTATCCAACGTCGAGATCAAGCATATCGATCTGGATGAAAGCATGATTCGCGCCATCGCCAAGCAGGCCGAAGCCGAGCGTACCCGTCGGGCCAAAGTGATTCACGCTGAGGGCGAACAGCAGGCCGCCGCAATGCTCGCCGAGGCTGCCACGACGCTGACGCAAGAACCGCAGGCAATCCAGCTGCGTTACATGCAGACGCTGACCGAAGTGGCCGCTGAAAACAATTCGACCATTGTCTTCCCGTTGCCGCTGGACCTGATTGCACCGCTGTTGAAAAAGTCCTAACCGGCGCCGCGCTGCTGCAATATCGCCAGAACCTCGTCCTGCTCGGCCAATGACAGCAGGATAACGA
>JABDJB010000115.1 GCA_013003425.1 Gammaproteobacteria bacterium
CGGTCAGGAACAGCCCGATAATCTGCCGTCGCGGGGCGCCGATCGCCTTGAGCAGGCCGATCTCAGCGGTGCGCTGGCTGACCGCCACCAGCATGACGTTCATGATCAATACGCCGGCAACGGCCAGTGAAATACTGGCGATACCCGCCAGCGTCATGGTCAGGGCGCCGAAAATCCGGTCGAAGGTTGCCAGGACCGCATCCTGGGTAATAACCGTGATGTCTTCCTCGCCCTGGTGTCTTTCTGCAATTGTCGACTTGATGAAGCGTGATGCTGCCTGCATGGAATCACGACTGCTTGCCTCGACCAGGATGCGGAACAGTGACGGTGCGTCGAACAGTGACATGGCCGAAGCGACAGGCAGGATGACCATTTCCTGCACATCAATGCCAATCGAGCGGCCCTCCGAGCCAAGTACACCGATCACCCGAAAGCGCCGGTCGCCCACCCGCAGCCACTGGCCGAGCGCATTCGTGTTGCCGAAAATCTCACTGCGAATTTTGTCGCCGATTACGCACACCGATTGTGGCCGGTCCCAATCGGCGTCAGGCAGGAAAAAACCCTGGCCCATTTCCCAGTGTCGTACCGCCAGCAACTCGGCTGTTCCACCGAACACCGGCACCTCACGTTCCAGACCGCCCCAGGATATCGACGCTGAACCGACCACCACCGGGGCAACGCGGCTGACTGCGTAACTTCGGCCGACTGCACGGGCGTCGTCGAGCGTCAGGTCACGTGGCGTCTGGCCGACAAAAATTGCCGGTGCACCACCGGTGGTTTCAGAGCGACCGGGGATGACGATGAGCAGGTTGGTGCCAAGCGAGGCGAACTCGCCGGTGACATAGCGCCGCGCTCCTTCGCCGAGCGAGGTGAGCACGACTACCGCAGCGACACCGATGGCCATTGCGAGCAGCATCAGTGCGGTGCGTCCGCGGGTACGCCACAAAGCCAGCATGGACTGCTGCAAAAGGTCCGAAGTTCTCATGCCGGCGTCTGCTGCGAGCTGATGTCCTCGACGATGCGGCCGTCGACCATGTGCAGCCGGCGCCTGGCGCGCCTGCCGAGGTCCTGATCGTGCGTGACTATGATCAGGGTGATGCCCTCGTGGTTCAGCTGTTCCAGGACTTCAACGACTTCCTCGCCCGAGCGGGTATCGAGATTGCCCGTTGGCTCGTCGGCCAGAAGCACGTTCGGGCCCATCACGGTGGCGCGCGCAATTGCCACGCGCTGGCGCTGGCCGCCGGAAAGCTGGTCGGGCCGATGTCCGGCACGGTCGGTCAGGTCCATCGAGGCCAGCGCGCGCTCGACGCGTTCGCGGCGTTGCGATGGGACGATTCCGGCCAGGACCATCGGCAGCTCGACGTTTTCCGCAGCAGTCAATCGCGAAACGAGGTGAAAGGCCTGGAACACGAAGCCGATCTTTTCACCACGCGTGTGCGCCTGCTCGGCATCGTCCATCTCGGTGGTGTTGCGGCCATCAAGCAGGTAGCTGCCGGCCGTTGGCCGGTCGAGCAGGCCGATCAGGTTCAATAGCGTCGACTTGCCGGAGCCGGACGGCCCCATGATTGACAGGTATTCACCGGCTTCTATCGCCAGGTTTACCTGGTCCAGCGCGTGCACGTGTTCGTCACCGACCTCGAAGATGCGGTCGACGGCCTGCAGCTCGATCAGTGGCACCGGTTACTCCGGCGCGACCAGCGCGCCAGCCTCGACGCCTTCGCGATCGACTGACAGCACGATACGATCACCGGCCGCCAGGCCACTGGTTATTTCGGTGTGCTCCCAGTTACTGAGCCCGGTGCTGACCTGGCGTTCTTCCAGTGTTTCATCGGCTTCGATAAACAACAGCACCTTGTTCTTGTTAATGATAGCTTGAGTTGGAACGCGCAGGACGTCATCACGGGACTCGATCAGCACTTCCACGTCGGCACTGTAACCGGGCAGCAGGTTGTTACCGGGCGTGTCGATAACGGCCTCGATTTCAACCGTGCGTGCCTGCTTTTCCAGGTCAAGCACATAGGGCGCGACACGCCGCACGGTGCCGGGAAAGTCACGATCAGGAAAGGCATCCAGCGTGATGCGTGCCTGCATGCCGGCACGTATCGCCGGCGCGTCGACCTCGTCGATCGGTGCTGCGATGTACAGGCAGGAGTTATCGATCAGGTCAATGGCCGGCGGAGTAGGGATGCCAACCGGGGAGGGCGTAACAAATTCGCCGACTTCCCCATTGACCTCGGCAACGGTGCCGGTAAAGGGTGCCCGCAGGATGGTGCGTTCCAGCGCCGCGTTTGCACGGTCGACGCGCGCGTCGCTCACCGTGGTTTGCGCGCGTGCCGCCTTGCACGCTGCGCGCGTTGCCCGTGCCGCACCATCGGCACTGTCGGCAGCTTCGACTGAAGTGAGTCCCTGCTGGCGCAAACGAGCAATGCGGGTGGATTCGCGTCGTGCCACATCGGCGCGGACGCATGCTTCCTCCGCGCGCGCCGCCGTTGCGGCTGCATCGCGCTGCGCCAGCAGCAGATCGGCTTTCAGGTCGTCGTTCCACAGCTCCAGCAGTGGCTCACCGGCTTCCACGGTATTGCCTTCGTGGACGTGCAATATGGCAATCTGGCCTCCCAGTGCCGGCGCCAGCCGCGCCCGGTTACATGCCTTGACGGTGCCGGCACGGGTGTTCGCCACGACCGAGCGCACCTGGGCAGTCTCGACGGTGGCCAGCGTCACCGGTACCGGCTGAGGCCGCGTGAAGTACAGGTACAACAAGGCTGCAACCACGAGAATTGCCAGCAACCAGAGTGAGCGGCGGACTGTTTTACCCATCAGCGCAGTTTACCGGGCCGGCCGGTCGCGCGACATATGTAGTTGCCGTGAGCGTCGAATCGCCTGTCCGGCGAGTCTCAGCCGGTCACGTCCGGGTGCGGGCGGTAGCTCAGGCCATGGTTTTCGGGCTGCGTCGGTGTCCCCATCAATGCGGCCAGTTCGAGCGTGGCCGGGTGATCTGACACGACCAGGCGCGACTGGCCGATCAATGCCGCCCGCATCGCCATGCTGCCGGCCGGGATTGCATAGGCGCGGCCACGCAGGCTGCTGATCAATTCCAGTTCGCCGCCCGCCGGTAACAGCATCACCGGAAGCAATGCATCGGATACCGGATTGCGGCAGATATCAGTGACCACAGAGCTGTCGCTGCGCGCCGGTGCGACAATGATTGCGCGACGCGAAGACGAAAAACCGATTTCACGCAGCTGTGTGGTTGCGGCTGCAATGGTTTTGCTGGTCAGGGAGAGCGGTGCGCGCCTGGCGGGCCGGGTGATGCCAAACCGTGAGAACATCGCTGCGAACAGCGCGTCCACCCCGAATGGCGTGTCGGGCAGACCAACGCCGATCCTCGTCCTGGTTGCGGCGCCCGCGGTGACCGCCAGCAGCATCGTCGCCAGCAGGGTGTTATCCAGACCCACAACCTGGTCGAAGCGGCGCCGGTGCAGCCGGCCGTGCAATCGTAAATAGTCCAGCGGGTTGTGCCTGAGGGCGAAAAAAGTGGCCGGGTCAGCCTGGAAATCGAGGATTTCGGCACATGATTCGTGCGCGACGACCGCGCACGTGCCATGCTGCAACAGTGCTTCGATCCAGCCGCGGCTCAGGCTGCACTCGAACTCCTGCCCGGCCTGGATGACAAGCGCATTCAACGGCCGGTCCGCTCTGGTCGGGTCCGGACGGGGCATTAGCTTATGTTCAATAGCACGGGTCAGGTCAATCTCCGCTGCGGCCTCGTGTTTGACGACGCCTCAGGCCGAAATCAACCGCATGCAGCGAATGATTTTGGCGCCGGCGGCCGTCAAACTGGTGCAATCCACCAAAGTGATGCCCGTGTCTCTCACCCATAACGACAAATTGCTGACCGACAGAATGCTGCAGGGCGAGCAGCGTGCATTCGACGAGTTTTTCGACAGCAATTTTCCGCGTCTTTACCGCTTTACGCTGAGCCGGATCGGCGACGACGAGGATGCGGTAAAGGAGATTGTGCAAAAAACACTGTGCCGCGCGGTTGCCCGCGTGGGTACCTATCGTGGTGAGGCGGCGTTATTTACCTGGCTGTGCCGTCTGTGCCGCAATGAAATCAGTGATCACTACAAACGCCTGGGGCGCACCGCCGCACGTGAAGTGCCGTTCGAGGACATTGAAGTTCGGGCGGCGCTCGAGTCACTGGACCACAGTGGTGAAGATCCGACTCGTGCGGCGGAACGTGACCAGCTTGGTGAGCTGATCCGTACAATCCTTGATTACCTGCCGGCGCGCCAGGGTAATGCACTTGAGTGGAAATATGTGCAGGGCCTGACCGTCGAAGAAATAGCAAACCGGATGGGCGTAAGCCACGCTGCGGCACAGTCCTTGCTGGCTCGCGCCCGCCAGTCATTCCGCGAGGGCTTTCGGGCCATCGCGCACACAGACCTCGAACTTTTACTACGCTGAATTACAGGCACGCCGATGAACCAGTCACAATCGGACAAACGCACAAACGATGCCACGCTGTCACGGCTGTTGCGGCTGGCCGGCCCGCGGGCAGAACCGGCTGCAGCTGTACGAGATGAAATCTATGCGGCCGTGCACGCCGAATGGCAGAAGCAGGCCCGCACAAGCACGCGGGTGATTGTTCCGCTCGCGCTGGCTGCATCACTGCTGGCGGCATTGGTCACCGCATTCTGGTGGCTGGGTAGTGCCGGGCCACAGCCGGACAGGTTTGCGGGACCGGCGGCCACGCTCGACCGGGGCAGCGTGGAGAGCAACATGAACGGCGTCTGGCAGCCGCTGTCGCAGTCGGCAACGCTGTATGGCAACCAGGACCTGCGAACTTCGAGCGAGCCAGCGGGACTGGTAACTACGACCGGCATCTCCGTGAGAATGGACCGCAGTACCCGGCTGCGTTTCGCCGGAGTACACGGCATCACCCTGGAGCAGGGGCGAATCTACGTCGATACGGCCTCACAGCTGCATGGAGATGCGGCAGTCGAAATCACTACCGCCGATGGTGTGATCAGGGATATCGGCACACAGTTTGAAGTGGCGATGCTGGATGGGCGCACCAGCGTGCGCGTGCGTGACGGCGAGGTGATCTTTAATACAGAGGCAGAGGAGTTGTCGGCGCGGCGCGGTGAGTCACTGACTGCAGTCGGCGCCGGCGCAATTGCCCGCAGTGAATCTGTTACGACCGGCGCCAGCTGGGACTGGACACTGGCAGTCGCGCCACAGTTTGATACGGACGGCAGGCGGGTTAACGAACTTATCGAGTGGGCAGCGCGTGAAACGGGGCGCGAACTGCGCTACGCGGATGCACTGGTACGAAATGCCGCGGCTGCGGCCTCTATCAGTGGTTCCGTGGCCGGCTCGGGACCGCTGGAAACACTCGAGCTGGCTCTGGCCACGACCCGGCTCAGTTACCGGCTTGACGATACAGTGCTGACAATAGACAAGCGCTGAGGAGGGCGGCAGGGCGCAGCAGGTCAGAGTGAAAAGAAGTACCGAGCTACTGGCAATGTTGTTGTGCATGGGCATTTCGCTCGCGCATGCGGCGGACCCTGCGCGCTACTCGGGTCGCGCACTGATAGCCGTCATCGAGACGTTTCGCGCAGAAGGCCTGGCGGTGGTTTACAGCACCGACCTGGTACAGCTGGATATGCGTGTCGTTACCGAACCGGTTGCCAGCGAACCGCCGGACGCGGTTCTGGATGAAATCCTGCGCGGCTTCGGTCTCGGCCTGGCACGTCGCGGCGATAACTGGCTGGTGATAGAAACCGCGCGTGCCAACGAGGCGGTTGCGCCGGTAACAGCGGGCACAGCGCAGCTTGCCCGACCGAAGCTGGAAAACGTTGTTGTACAGGCCAGCCGCTATTCGGTGGCCGAGGGCAGCCCCGCGGCGGTGAGCGCGCTCGACCACAGCGATATCGACCAGCTCGTCGGTACCGGGCGTGAGCCACTACGCGTTATTGGGCGTCTGCCGGGAGCTGCGACCAGCGGACTGTCGAGCAAACAGAACATCCGCGGTGGCGAAGAAGATGAAGTGCTGGTGGTGTTCGATGGCGTGCCGCTGTTCGAGCC